>CAZSIK010000094.1:0-13259 GCA_964606515.1 uncultured Prolixibacteraceae bacterium | reverse complement strand
GTTTCAAAATCGATTACGGTTTCCAAACAGTTAACTATTATCGAATTAAAGGAGAGTATCTTTGGCAAAATTATAAGGATCTTTCGCTTGAAGACTATTCATCGGCTTACGAAGCACGAAGGGTCAAATGGATGAACAGCAGAAGAAAAAAACGATAATGCCTACCTTTCTTTTTGATAAAACGGTTTTTGGTCCGGTAATCAGTCGCAGGTTAGGGGTTTCGCTCGGGATCAACCTTTTGCCCAACGACCGGAAACTGTGTAATTTCAATTGCATTTATTGCGAATGCGGGTGGAATCCATTGTCAGGTGGAGCCAAACCCAAGCTTCCTACCCGTGAAGAAGTAAATAATGATCTCGAAACAAAGTTGCTTGCCATGTCGGCTGCAGGGCAACTCCCCGATGTACTCACTTTCGCGGGCAATGGGGAACCGACGCTTCATCCCGATTTTAACCCCATCATCAAAGATACCCTTGCTTTACGCGACCTGCATGCACCTAAAGCAAGGGTTGCAGTACTTTCAAATTCAACCATGTTGCATAAACCAGAAGTTGTTGAGGCTTTAAAGATGGTCGACGACAATATATTGAAACTCGATTCAGGAAAAATTGAAACCATTCGCTTATTGAATGCACCTCATAGCGGATTTAATCTGGAACAACTGGTGAAACAACTTCTTCGTTTCGAAGGCAGGTTGACCATTCAAACTTTATTGATCAAGGGAAATTACAAAAACCAGCTTGTCGATAACACCACTCCTGAGGAAATCGAATGTTGGCTTAAGCTACTGGAGAAAATTGCTCCTTCTGGGTTGATGATTTACACAATTGATCGGGACACCCCGGCCGAGGGCCTGAAAAAAGTCTCACTGAATCAACTTCGCGAAATTGCCGTTCAGGCAGAAAAAAGGTTGAAAATTTCGGTTGAAGTTTCGGGCTAAAAGCGTTGCTAAAGATTCCGATTGAATAAAATAATGAAATAAGAACAGGACTTTTGAGTTCTACTATAACTTATTTTTGTCTAACATTACTATTAACCAACAAGATGGAGCTGCTCATGTTGGTAATTTGCTTTTCTTTGGCCGAAACAATCCTGACAAATCCTTCCAAGGCTTTCTTCTCGTCCCTTTCAAGGCTTTGGGAATAGGTATTTGCTTTTCGGTAAATGGCATCACAGGCTTTCGAAAATTGCCTTTGTTCAGAAAGGTATTTTTCTGAAAGGCTGATCAGCTTAACCTGTCGGTAAATGCTCGAACGTTTTTTACTATCAATCAATCGTTTTTGTTCCTGAAGCAATTCATTAAAAATTTCATTCCAACTATTGATTGTATTGATGGAGTTGCGGATAAACCCCACTATTTCAGGCTTCTTGTTTAATTCAACAGGGATTTCGATATTGACCGGATGAATGGATTGGTTTTCTGTATAGAACAATTTCACCATAATCGCACAGACAATCGATAAGCTAACGATTGTTAACAGTAAGGTATCGAGAGTGAAAATTCCTTTGCCAGGTTTCATTGAGCTAAAATTAATTTCAATTCGAAAATATATCTTATCATTTTAAGGATAGGCTTAGATTTGAAAATGCAGTAGCAAGACTTGAAACTGTCAAATATTTTCGAGAACCTGGATGAGCTTGGCTTTTCTTCGGGTCGAAACCGGGATTTCTGTCTGGTCTTTAAGGATTAGAAAACCCCCGTCCGATTTATCCATTTTGCTCACAAACTGCAGATTTACAAGAAAAGAATGGTGAGGGCGAAAGAATCCATAATCAGTCAGGATTTCTTCATATTCTTTCATCCCTTTCGATACCATAATTTTTTCTTTTCCTTTCAGGTAGAAAGTGGTGTAACTGTTATCGCTACGGCAATATACGATATCCCCGATCTCGATCACATTGATCGATTCAGCTGTTTTCAGTACCATTTTCCGGGTTTGTTTTTCCCGGTTGAAATGTTCGAAAAAAGTATCCACCTGTTGCACCACTTTGGTACTTCCAATAGTAGCCAGGGCCTTTTCAACAGCATCGCAAAATTCGTGTTCGTTTACTGGCTTCAGGATATAGTCGATAGCACTGAATTTAAACGCCTTAATAGCAAATTCGTTATGGGCTGTTATGAAAATGATGATGAATTTTTGCGGTTTTACATTTTGCAGGAGTTGAAAAGCGGTCCCGTCGCTCAGTTGGATATCGAGCAATACCAGATCAGGGTTTAAGTCCTTGATAAGCCTTGTGCCCTCGGCAACCGAACCACACTCCGCGATAATTTCGATAGTACTGAAATTGCGCTCCAGCATCGACCGATTCATGTCCCTTAAGCCAGGTTCGTCGTCAATGATAATGGTTCTAATCATTCGGGTGAATTAATGGAAAACCTATTTCGATCCTTGTACCAGTTTTTTCCGATGGGCCATCGCCCAAATCGCTTACAACGAAAGTAATATTTTTTTTGTACTTCCTTTTAAAGAGTTGTATCCTTTGCTGAAAGATTTTCAGCCCCATCGATTCGTGCCCCGGAATTTTTTCCTCTTTTTTGATATGATGAATTCCTGGACCGTTATCGATAATTTCCACGTTGATAAGATTGCCAACAGGAAATACATTAATAGTCAATACTCCTGGTCGTCCTGAAAGGTTTTTTAGCCCATGGTGAATGGCATTTTCAACAAAGGGTTGGAGGATTATTGGCGGAACATAAGTAAAGTCGGGTTCAGCCTCAGGGTCGACCGTGATGGTATATGAAAAATTGCCTTGTAAACGCATTTTTTCAATTTCGATGTATTTTTTTAAGGTATCCAGTTCTTCCTCGAGGGTAATCAGTTCGTTGTTCGAATTTTGTAGTACAGAACGGGTTAAGTGTGAATACAAACCCAGGTATTCGGCTGCTTTTTGCGGTTCGTTTTTGTACATGAAGCTTTGGATCGAACCCAATGCGTTAAAAATAAAATGCGGGTTCATTTGCGAGCGGAATAATTTATGTTCCAGTTCGCACCGGTTCATTGAAGCTCTTTTTTGCAGGAAAAAAATCAGGAAAACGACAATTAAGCCCATCATCGATAATCCGATGAAGGCGATGATGGCCTGCTGGTTTTTAATCCGGTTCCGGGCCGTTAGTAAATTAATTTGTTGTTCACGCTTTTGAGCTTCATATAGGGTTTGTAGTTCATTCAGGTAGCGCGTATTCTTTTCGTTAATAATGCTGTCGTTTACCATATTGCCAATCTTATAGTATTCGAAAGCTTTTTTAAAGTCCTCGATTTTCTCGTAATACTCGCTGAGCAGCATTTGCGATTCTTTGATTTGTAGCCCCGATTGGATCATCCTGGCCAATACTTCAAATTTTTCAAGATGGACCAAGGCCTTATCCATTTGCCCCAGGTTTAGGAAGGCTTTTCCCAAGTTCGCATGCGATTGAGAAATGTAATAATGGTCCTGAGTTTTCTCCGACAAATCCAGAGCTTCCTCGAAATAAGCCAGGGCTACCAAGGGTTGCTGTTTGCTTAGATGAATTGCCCCGATACTGTTGTTACAAATGGCCAACCCCACTACCGAACCAATCTTTTGATTATAAGCCAGCGACTCTTTATAGCAAGCCAGTGCCGTATCGGTTTTTTCCATCATTTCGAACGAAAGCCCTATATTTTGAAGGTTTATGGCTATCCCAAGGTCATTATTATTTTCTTTTTCCATTCCCAGCGACCGGGAAAATACCTCCAAGGCTTTCCCAGGTTGGTTCAGGGCAAGGTTGATGTTCCCGATACTGTTTAACGACACACTGATGCTACGGTTTCTGATTTCAGGATCGCTGTGGAATTTTTCAGCAAGATTGAGGGCTTGTATATGAAAATCGAGGGCCAGCCGGGGCTTGTCGAGCCTGCGGTAAACCACCCCCAGGTTGTTAAGCGAAAAAATGGTGGTAATGGTATCGATTCCCGGAAAGCTAAGGGCTCTTTCATGCAATTCGATGGCTTTGGCATATTCAGAGCGATCGCGTGCGATTACGCCCAAAATATTGCTGCATTTGGCCATGCCTAAATAATAATGTTGTTTCTCACATTGCCCTAAAAGATATTCAATAATCTCTTCCTTCTGATCGTTTGTACGCACGTAATCGTAAAAATCGATCTGATCGAATATGGTTTTCAAATCGGAATAGCTGAGGGTATGGCCGGCAATGTCTTCAAAACGCATGCTTTTCCACAAGCCGGCACTGAAATTTAAATTTTGTGCCAATGCCAAACTTATGGTCATTTGAAAAAGTAATAAGAGGAACCAATGCTGAATCTTGCCTTCTATCATCGGATGATCGGATCATAAGTAAAAACCTCAAATATATAGGTATTATTTCTGATTTTTCTTATTTGTTGGTTTAAAAAAAAAACAACTGCAATGGATAAAAATCTCCATTGCAGCTGCGCTTGAATAATTGAAATCTTTTCAGTACTAAAGCTTAAATGCAATACCTAAGGTAAGGTAATCCATTCCGGCACCAACTTCACCAAAAAACGACATTTTATCAGAAAAGTAATAACGGCCCCCAAGTACCAAACCATAAATTGCACCAGCATAATTTGCATGATAGGCATACGATGAATTATAATGATAATAACCCACTCCTAATACGATACCTCCGTAGGTGTCTAATTTATCCAAAAATGGATAATGGAATAAACCGCGGGCAGCAGCAGCAAAACGAGAATAGCGGGAATAGCGTGAACCCAAAAGGTTTGTGCCAATTCCAACAATACCCCCTACCCCAATAGAACCTTTGTCTGCAATCCCATCAAGGATTCCGACTTCTCCCGATAAAGAAACATTGGCTGTAGCTCCAATACCAACACCCAAGTTAACAACCTTATCGCCTTTAAGAAAAATAGGCTCTTGTGCTTTTAACGAAAAACCCAATAGAACGATCAACGAGAGTAAAAACAATTTTTTCATTTTGGTATAAATTTAAGGTTTATAAAAATCACTTTTTTTTCTGAATGTGAAGGCCCTTTTTAGAACATAAATGCAAATATAGCTACCGAAACCGGTTATCTTCATTTTCTCTTGCATATAGTTCTGAAAAAAATGAAACTGCCTGAGATTAGTTTGAAAACGTCAATGAACCTCTTCCAAAGGATATATCTGAATGGTGATTTGCCCGACCCGTTCATTGATCGATATCCTGAGCATCTCGATCACAAATCCCGAACTTGTCCAAAAAAACTTGGTAGCTTTACCCGAAGAAATTTGTTTTGCTATACCGTATTCCTGAGATAATATTTCGGCTATTCTTCCAAAGTCATTCGACTGTATATGAATCAGTACCCCGGCAAATTTTTCCTTTTTAAACAGATAAAGAACCTCGTTGGTTTCGATGCCTTCGAAGGTGCTGCAATCGCCTTTACGGGTAAAAGCACGAGAACCCGGTATTTTAAACCCCGATCGCTCCAATTGCTCAGAAACGGCTTCATATTCGATACCCCATTCCCAACCACGAAAACCTCGGGAATTAACCTGTGAGAAAGCAAGCAAATGCACACACAAAAGCATTATAAATAAGATGGTTCTCATAATTTAAGAGTCTTGAATACCTGCGCCTAAAATTATTAAAAACATTTGTGATAGACAATATTTTAATTAAAGATAATTCAGATAAGATTATCTGCTTTATTCTTTTTTATAAATTTGTAGATTCAAAAAAATAATTATGGCCATACAACCAAAGGACATTAAGGAAGCGCTGAAAGAAGTTGTTTTTCCCGGTTCAAACGAAAGCATAGTCGCACTCGATATGGTGCAGGAGATCAGAATATCTGGCAATAAGCTGAGTTTTATGCTTGTATTCCAACGCTCGAACGATCCCAACATCCCTGTAGTGAAGTCGTTGTGCGTTCAAACCTTGAGAAAGCATTTCGGCAAGGAAATCGATGTGGCGGGTAATATCTCGATTCGTTCCCTACACGACATGCAGCGGCCCATTTTGCCAGGAGTAAGCAATATCATCGCTGTTGCTTCGGGCAAAGGCGGGGTTGGCAAGTCGACGGTTGCAGTTAACCTGGCTGTTGCCCTTGCCAACCTAGGGTACTCAGTAGGCTTGATCGATGCCGATATTTTCGGGCCTTCAATCCCCAAGATGTTTGGAGAAGAAGAGGCCAGGCCTTTAGGTAAAAAAGTTGAAAACAGGGATATGATCCTACCTGTTGAAAAGTTCGGGGTTAAAATTTTATCAATTGGCTTCTTTGTAAACCAGGAAGATGCACTGGTATGGCGGGGTCCCATGGCGTCTAATGCACTGAAACAACTCATTTCCGATGCCCTTTGGGGATCGCTCGATTACCTGTTGATCGATCTTCCCCCAGGAACCAGCGACATCCACCTAACCCTGATGCAAACTGTTCCGGTTACGGGTGCAGTAATTGTAACCACACCGCAAGACGTAGCCTTAGCCGATGTAATCAAAGGGGTTAATATGTTCCGCAGCAAATCGATCGATGTCCCGGTACTGGGGATCGTAGAAAACATGGCCTGGTTTACACCCGATGACCTTCCCGAACGTAAATATTTTATTTTTGGGAAAGATGGAGGAAGAGCTATGGCTGAACGCCTTGGGGTTCCCTTGCTCGGCCAGGTACCCATAGTAGAAGGGATCCGCGAAGGGGGCGACCTCGGTCAACCCTCGGCCCTGATTGCGCAAAGTGTCACCGGAAAAGCCTTCGAAGAGTTGGCCCAAAACGTGATCAACTCTATCGATTTGCGCAACCAGTCGAAAAAACCTTCACAAAAAATTAATGTTACAAAAAAATAAATGAGGAAAGGCTTTTTCTTCTGATTCAAAATCAATAGCTTTGCTTCATTAGGATTTGTATTGAGCTTCCACTATTCGTTATTTTCCCAATTCGAAAAGTTTGGCTTACAATTTCTAACGAGTGAATTCATTAATTTTTTATTTAATTTTCTTTTTTTATGGACATTTTTGTAGCTAAGCTGAACTCTGAAACAACTGCCGATCAAATTAAGGAATTGTTCAGCCAGTATGGTAAGGTGAGTTCTACTAAATTGATTATGGACCGTGAAACCGGCATGTCGAAATGCTATGGTTTCGTTGAAATGGAAGATGAATCAGAAGGTAACGCAGCCATCGAACATCTGAACGATACCCACTTTATGGGTAATTACATTGTAGTGAAAAAATCGGAACCCCGTGAAGCTGAAAAGCGCCCCTTCGACCGTAAGCCTTCGGGTGGCGGCGGTGGTGGTTTCCGCAAATTCGATCGCCCCAGTGGTGGTGGTGGTGGTTTTAGAGACCGCAACGACCGTGGTGGCGACCGTAGGGATTTTAACCGCGACAGCAGGGGAAGAAGTGGTGGTTTTAGCCGCGACAGAGGCGGTTACAACCGTTACGAATAAAACAAAAAAAGCAGGATTCAGTTCCTGCTTTTTTTTTATATCTTTGACACTCATTTTGAAAATTTAAAATCCATCAATACCATGCAAACAATTGGAAACTACAATTTTTCAGGCAAGAAAGCCCTGATCAGGGTTGATTTTAATGTTCCCTTAAACGAAAACTTCGAAATTACCGACGACACTCGTATCCAGGCTGCCATCCCCACCATCAAGAAAGTAATTGAAAAAGGGGGCTGCCCCATCATCATGTCCCATCTCGGACGCCCTAAAAGCGGACCAGAAGACAAATACTCCATGCGCCACGTTGTGAAGCACCTGAGCCAACTTCTGGGAACTGATGTAATCATGGCACCCGACTGCATTGGGGAAGAGGTAAAAACTCTTACAACCAATCTTAAGCCAGGTCAAGTAGTGGTGCTTGAAAACCTTCGTTTTTATAAGGAAGAAGAAAAAGGCGATGTGGCTTTTGCCCAAAAACTGGCTGCCAATGGCGATTGCTGGATCAACGATGCATTCGGAACCGCTCACCGAGCACATGCTTCAACAGCCGTGATCGCACAATTTTTTCCCAACGATAAAATGTTCGGCTACCTGATCGAAAGTGAGCTGGAAAGCCTCGACAAAGTATTGCTGAAACCGCAACGTCCCTTTACTGCTATTATGGGGGGAGCAAAAGTATCATCAAAAATTACCATCATCGAAAACCTGCTCGACAAGGTAGATAACCTGATCCTTGGCGGAGGGATGACCTTTACCTTCATCAAAGCACACGGTGGCCATATTGGTAATTCAATTGTGGAAGAAGATTTTATTGAAACTGCGTTGAGAATTGAAAAAACAGCTGCCGAAAAAGGAGTAAAACTGTTCATTTCGAGCGATGTTGTTGCTGCTGATGCTTTCTCGAACGAAGCCAACACAAAAATTACTGCTTCTTCACAAATACCCGAAGGCTGGATGGGGCTTGACTCAGGACCGGAAACTGTTAAAACCTTTGTCGATGTAATAGAAAACTCGGGCACCATTTTATGGAACGGTCCTGTCGGTGTTTTCGAAATGGAACAATTCGAGAATGGCTCCAAAAAAGTAGCTAAAGCCATTGTGGCCGCGACCAAAAAAGGTGCATTTTCATTAATTGGTGGTGGCGATTCAGTTGCCTGTATCAATAAATTTGAACTGGCCGATGGCGTTTCTTATATTTCAACTGCAGGTGGTGCACTGCTCGAATACCTCGAAGGTAGGGAACTTCCCGGTATCGCTGCTGTAAGAAGCTAATATACAGATTTAATCAAATAAAAAAAACCGGTTAGGAAATCTCCAACCGGTTTTTTTATTTCAGATAACATTATTCAGACTGTTTTTCCCGGATATACCTTCAAAGCTTCTTCCAATATTTTAAGTGCTTTTGCAAGCGATTCCTTATTCAACACATACGCAATCCTGACTTCGTTGTAGCCCAAACCCGGTGTGGTATAAAATCCCGATGCCGGTGCCATAAAAATGGTTTCGTTCATATAGTCGAACTCTTCGAGGAGCCAGGCACAAAATTTATCGGAATCGTCGACAGGAAGCCTGGCCACAGTATAAAAAGCGCCCATGGGGATTGGCGAATACACCCCATTGATCCGGTTAAGCCCATCGATTAAAAATTTACGTCGCTCAACATATTCATTATAAATTTGCAACATATATTCATCAGGGGCATCGAGTGAAGCTTCGGCAGCAATCTGGCCAATCAGCGGTGGGCTTAGACGGGCCTGGCAGAATTTCATCACGCTCGATCTCAGTGCTTTATTCTTACAAATCAAAGCCCCAATCCTCAAACCGCATTCGCTATAACGTTTCGAAACTGAATCGATCAGGATCACGTTTTCACTGATTCCTTCAAGGTGAAAGGCTGAAATATACGGGGCACCGGTATAACAAAATTCACGGTAAACTTCATCTGAGAACAAGTACAAATCATACTTTTTCACCAAGTCCCTGATCTTGTTCATTTCGGCCTGAGTGTATAAATAACCGGTTGGATTATTGGGATTGCAAATAAGAATGCCTTTGGTTTTTGGAGAAATCAGTTTTTCGAACTCCTCAACCGGAGGCAAAGCAAATCCCTCTTCAATATGCGAAGGAATTGATTTCACCACTGCACCGGCCACAATGGCAAAAGCCGTGTAATTAGCATATGAAGGCTCTGGTACAATGATCTCATCACCGGGATCGAGGCAGGCTAAAAATGCGTAGGTAACCGCCTCAGAACCCCCGGTAGTTACAATGATGTCTTCAACATTGAGGTCGATCTTGTACTTCGCATAGTACTTCACCAACTTCTCGCGATAAGAACGGATGCCTTCACTTGGACTGTACTCCAAAATCTTCCGGTCGATGTTCCTGATGGCATTCAGGGCAACATCGGGGGTAGGCAAATCGGGCTGGCCGATATTCAAATGATATACTTTTTTCCCGGCAGCTTTTGCCTTATCGGCAAGCGGAACTAATTTACGGATGGGTGAAGCAGGCATCTGGATGCCGCGGTTTGATAATGTTGGCATAAAAAATAGTAAAAAAATCGCGTAAAGATATAATTAACCGATCGAAATAAAAAATAGACCTTAAAAACTGAATTGAAATGAATAAGCACTTTAATACAATATCTTATCCCAAAATATAACAAAATCCTTTCAAACTATTTATTAATACAAAGATGAAGTAGAATCCGATCATTTATGTTGCTGGGCTTTGTCATGTTTTTCTATACTTTCAGTCGATACATTTGAAAAAAAATCAGTACTGTATGAAAATTGGGGTTCCAAAAGAAATTAAAAACAACGAAAACCGTGTTTCAGTGACCCCAGCAGGGGTAATCGAGATGGTAAAACATGGCCATCAGGTGTATGTACAATCATCGGCGGGTTTAGCAAGCGGCTTTCCAGACCAACAATACGAGAAGGCCGGTGCGGTTTTGGTACACGACCTATACAAGATATACAACCTTGCTGAAATGATAATTAAGGTGAAAGAACCTATCGCCCAAGAATATTCATTAATCAAACAAGGGCAGGTACTATATACTTATTTTCACTTTGCTTCGTCGGAAACACTTACCCAAGCCATGATTCAAGCCGGGGCGATATGCCTTGCCTACGAAACGGTCGAGCTCGACGACCATTCGCTTCCGTTGCTCATCCCCATGTCGGAGGTTGCAGGTCGTATGTCGGTACAACAAGGGGCCAAATACCTTGAAAAAACATTTGGTGGCCGTGGAGTTCTATTGGGTGGCGTTGCCGGAGTTTTGCCTGCGAAAGTATTGATACTGGGAGGCGGTATTGTAGGAACCGAAGCAGCAAAAATGGCTGCCGGCCTGGGTGCCGACGTAACCATCATGGACATTAGCCTGAAAAGGTTGCGCTATTTAAACGATATCATGCCACCCAACGTGAAAACCATGATGAGCAATGGACTCAACATCAGGGAACAAATACAGCATGCCGATCTGGTAATCGGCGCAGTATTGATACCGGGAGCCAAGGCACCTTCGCTGGTGACACGCGATATGCTTCAACTGATGCAACCGGGTACCGTACTGGTCGATGTAGCGGTTGATCAGGGCGGTTGCATCGAAACCACACGGCCCACAACTCACGATAACCCCATTTTTGTAATCAACAACATTATCCACTATTGTGTTGCCAATATGCCAGGAGCTGTTCCCCATACCTCGACCATCGCCTTAACTAACGCGACACTTCCCTATGCACTCGAAATTGCAGACAAGGGATGGAAAGAAGCATGCCGTACCAACAAGGCCTTAAAGCCAGGTTTAAATATTGTTGAAGGAAAAGTGGTGTACCGAAATGTAGCCGAAGCCTTTAACCTCAATTACACTCCGATTGATTCGATTTTGTGAATTGCATCTTCTAAAATAAAAAGGAGAACGACCATGATAAAATCTTCTACGATCATTGTTTCATTTTGATATAGAGAAATATAAACATAAGAATAGCTCAGCAAAAACAAATAGAGACAAAATAGTTGAGAAAAAATTTGCAGAAAATTAAAGTAGCCTTTATATTTGTGCCTGAAATCGTTTGAAAAAATTGATTTCATTCAAATCAAGTCTTTTTCATGTTTGGCGTTTTAGTTTGGGGGATAGTTTTTTGGGAGACATCATTCGATGTCTCCTTTTTTTTATTCCATTTGTTACCAATTTGAAAAAGTCTATTTTTGTACGTTTTATTTTTCAACCATTCTAACATTATAATCCAATGGCAGAGATACCAGTAAAATACGATTCCGTTATCGTTGAAGAAAAATGGTATAAATACTGGATGGAAAATCAGTTTTTCCATTCGAAACCCGACGAACGCGAACCGTACACAATAGTCATTCCCCCTCCCAATGTCACAGGAGTTCTCCACATGGGGCACATGCTCAACAATACCATCCAGGATATCTTAGTTCGCAGAGCCAGGATGTTGGGAAAAAATGCCTGCTGGGTCCCCGGCACCGATCATGCCTCGATTGCTACCGAAGCCAAAGTTGTTGCTAAACTCGAAAAAGAAGGCATCAAAAAAAGCAGCCTCAGCCGCGAAGAATTCCTTGAACATGCCTGGATATGGAAGGAGAAACACGGTGGGATCATCCTCGAACAGTTAAAAAAACTGGGTGCTTCGTGCGATTGGGAACGCACTGCTTTTACCATGGACGAAGGGTATTACGATAGTGTAATCGACATTTTCATCGACCTGTACCATAAGGGATTAATTTACCGTGGAGTTAGGATGGTAAACTGGGACCCCCAGGCTCAAACCGCAGTATCCGACGAAGAGGTTAATTATAAAGAAGTTCAATCGAAATTGTACTACATCCGCTACCCCATAGAGGGCGCCCTTTCGACTTTTGTAACCATCGCCACTACCCGTCCCGAAACCATCCTGGGCGATACCGCAGTATGTGTTAATCCAGCCGATGAACGTTTCAAAAACCTCAAAGGGAAAAAAGTTTTGGTTCCCTTGATCGACCGGGCCATCCCCATTATCGAAGACAGTTATGTGGACATGGAATTCGGTACCGGATGCTTGAAAATTACCCCGGCTCACGATGTGAACGACTATGAAATCGGGAACCGGCACAACCTCGAACTGATCGACATTTTTAACCCCGACGGTACCCTGAACGAAAATGCCCAGCTGTACATCGGCAAAGACCGGTTCGTAGTCCGCGACGAAATTGTAAGCGACCTTGAAAAAGCAGGTTATATTGCCAAGATCGAAAATTACACCAATAAAATTGGCTTCTCCGAAAGGACCGATGCCGTGATCGAACCCAAGCTTTCGATGCAATGGTTCATGAAGATGAAGGATCTTTCGAAGGCCGCCCTCGACAACGTGTTGAACGACAACATCCAGTTTCACCCGGCAAAATTCAAAAATACCTACAAGCACTGGATGGAAAACATCCAGGACTGGTGCATTAGCCGCCAGCTTTGGTGGGGACACCGTATTCCGGTGTATTACCTTCTGCAATCGAACGACTTTGTTGTAGCCAAATCGGCAGAAGAAGCGCTTAAGCTAGCCATTGAAAAAACAGGCAACAGCAAACTCAGCATCCACGATCTTCGTCAGGATGAGGATGTGATGGATACCTGGTTTTCCTCTTGGCTCTGGCCCATTGCCGTTTTCGATGGGATCCGCCGACCCGACAATGCCGATGTTAATTATTACTATCCCACCAACGACCTGGTTACCGCACCCGAGATCATGTTCTTTTGGGTGGCCCGCATGATCATTTCAGGATACGAATACCGCAAGGATTTGCCTTTCAGGAACGTGTATTACACCGGGATTGTACGCGACCATCTGCGCCGG
>CAZSIK010000093.1:612-13314 GCA_964606515.1 uncultured Prolixibacteraceae bacterium | reverse complement strand
CGAGGTATTTTTTCTCGCGGGCATCGAGGTAAAGTACTGCCGAGTATCCTTCCTTGTGAGCGCGGGTACCTGCTTTCAGACTGGCGGCATAATTCCCTCCTACCTTGATGGTGCCGGTGCCCAGCGGGGCAGCGCGGTCGTATTCACGGTAAATCACGTAATCGGTGGGTTTAAAACCGGCTTTGAAATACGGTCCCACGGGCATTACAAAAACAACGAAAAGGTATTCGTCAGAAGGTTTTACGCCAATCTGAGGCCCTGAACCGAAAAGCAAAGGTCTGATATATAATGAAGCGCCGGTACCATAAGGGGGTACAAACCTAAGGTTCATTTTGATGGCTTTAAGCACGGCTTCGTTGAATTTGTCGATGGGAAACCCGGCCATTAACACACCCTCGCACGACGACTGCATCCTTTTGGCATTCTCTTCCATTCGGAATACCCTGATTTTTCCGTCTTTGCCCATGAAGGCCTTCAGTCCTTCAAAGGCTTCCTGCCCGTAATGAAGGCCTGTGGCAGCAATATGCACTGACATCTGGTTCGAGGACGAAACCTCGAGCTCGCCCCACTGCCCGTTGCGGTAATAACATCTTACGTTATAATCGGTATCCATATAACCGAACCCTAAATTCTTCCAATCCAAAATTTCCATAATAAAAGATTTTTACATTTCGGTTTTGCCATATCGGTGTCGATTGCACCCTGAAAAAACAGGGTAAAAGTATAAAAAGCTTCTTTTATTCAACAGCAATTGGCCGGAATCTTTTACTATTGGTTCACGTAAAAACAATTTTAAAAGAAATTTCGGCCTGTGGCCTTAAAGAAGATATTTCTTCAGCAGATGAGGCAGATTTCCGCAGAATTGTTATTCACAATAGTTTAATGGTTTGCAGGACTTGCAGGACGAATGGTGTACTTTGGATTGGGAGCATGCACTCAGGCACTCATGCACTTATGAACTTATGCACTTATGAACTTAGTCACTTTTCCCCTTTTCCCCTTCCACGATTTGGAAACCATAGCCCCCAATTCTCCATGGTAAATTCTCTATTGTTCCTTGCCAATTAATAAGGTTTGAACCGGTACGCGATACCCAATTCAAGGTATTCGGCTTTAACATAATGGGCCTTTAAGCCGAGGGTGGCTTTAACTCCATGAACTATTTCGTACGCAGCATACACCCTTTCGTAGTAAAATTTATCGGTTGGCCGGTGTTTCAGGTAAATCCCGAAAAGGGTGCCAATAGAAAAGCGGTCGATTAAAAATTCGTGGCCGGCATACACGGCATGCGAAACCAGTTCGCTGAAGCTCAGGGTGCGGTCCCAGTACATTGCCTGGGTGGCCTGGTTATAGGCGGTTTCGTAACCCATGATTACCAAGTTTTTATAGCTGAGCCTCTTGTTTACAGAGGCAGCAAAACCCAATTGGTAATAAGTTGGTGTGGGTGTGGTGAGTTTTTTCATCCCGGTGAAGAGGGTAAACCCAAGAAGCCAGTCGTGCGGGATGGTAATCTTTTCGCGGGCCTCGAAAGGCGATACCGCCGGTTGGTAACGAATACCCGCTTTCAGCATGAACACGTTCAAACCCAGGTTGGGGTAGTTCATGGTGGCATTCGAATAGTGTGAAAAACCACCGGCGAGAAACAGGTCGACCTTGGGGGCAATTCTGAAGGAGGGTTCAAGGTAGATCCCGAAGTAGGCATTAAGCGGTGAGCCCACAGCAAAATTTTCGGGATTGGTAACCGGGTCGTAAGGGTTCAGTCCATAAGAAAGGCCCATATTGGTTTCGAGATCAAACCTGAAAATACCATGCCTGAATTGAGGGAATGAAACGAAGAAATACACGGCGCCAGGTTCCCCAAGTACCGGGTTGTTAAAGGTATTCCAGTTGGCCCCGATCCCCAGCGAAGGGAAGCGATAGGCTTGCTGCCAGCGGGTTTTTCCAAGCGTTTGCCATCCCACTTTAGCTTCCACACCGTGATAGAAATAATCGAGATGGCTGATTACCTCGCGGTGAGGCCTGTTTTGACCCACCCGGTAGTTGAGGCTGAAAAAAAGATCAGACGATCGGCCTGTTTGCGCAAAGAGGCCTTGCGGTGCCAAAAGCAACATGCAAAGGGCCCACAGCACGGATAATTTGTAGCCAAGCTGCATAGGCTATTCCCTTATGATTAAGTAGATTTCTTCGTTTTTCTTTTTCAGGTGGTACTGTTCCCTGGCAAAGCGTTCAAGCTCTTCGGGATCGGTTTGAAGTGCATGGAGCCGGGCACGGTCTTCCTCTATTTTTTCTTTATAATATTGAAGGTCGGTTTTCAAATCCCTGAGGGTTTGTTTGTCCCTGAAAATCCTGATCCAATTATACTCGTCGAAGAGGAGCATCCATATAAAGAAGAAAATCAGGATTCCGGCATAAACCTGATGTTTCTTCATTAATTCAGGGACTAATTTCAATTGTATTGCCTTTTTCATGGTCAGTAACTGCTCCTTTTGAAACACAAAACTAATATAAAGGGGAATAGTTTTTTCAGAGTAAGCGAAAAAGAATTTGTTTTTGGGCTTTGCTAAGCTTGCCTGCATCAGTTTTCGATTTTTTCAGGAAGAATTTCAATTGAATTACAACTCTATTGCGAGTTGGTCTCTACTGCTCAGTTTCAATACCCTAAGGCTATTTACAAGCAAGCGGATCGTGCTGTTGATCTGAATCTTGCGTATTTTTTCAGGGTTAAAAATTGTTAAAAATCATTCTTTTCCATTATTTTTATGGCCGGAAAAAGAAGATAAATCATGCCCTCTTTGAGCAATACTACTTGCATAGGGGGAAAGTCAGCATCTTAAATTTTTAAAGGTATAGGTATATTTTGTGTTTTTGCTTGAAAAACTGTATTTTGAAAACGTTTTCATAAGTTTGGGTAACAGAAAAATAACAGGGAATTGTAAATAGTAAAAGAACGAAATAATGAAAGTAGAAATAAAACGGATACTTATGCAAAAATTGAGTCGAAAAGTACTTAATAGCTTTGCTGTTCTGGCTTTTTTGCTTGTTGGGTCGTGTCAGAGCGAGATCGACAAGTACTATGAATTGCCCGAATGGCTGAAAGGGAATGCGTATGAGCTGCTCGAATCGAAGGGGAATTTCGGGCAGTTCCTTGAGGCGGTCGAGTTGGCCGGGTTTAAAGACATGATCAGCGGCAAGGGGATTATCACGGTAATGGCCCCGACCGATGAAGCTTTCAGCGCGTATTTGTCATCCAGGGGATTTGCTTCGTTGCAAGATATTCCTATGGACGAACTTCAAAAGTTGATCGGGTTTCATTTGGTGTATTATGCTTACGACAAGGCCAAATTTGCCAACTTTCGTCCCGAGGGCATCAGCGAAAATACCGTTTTTAGCGATGCCGGCTTGTATTACAAGTTCAGGACCAAAAGCAGTTCACCACTCGAAAGACTAAACGATCAAACTGTGGCCCCAGGCCAGGACCCTTTGATGGTTACAGTGTACCACAAGGAACGTTTTCTCCCGGTTTTGTCGTCGTACTTGTTTGAAACCAAGCAGATCGATGCCACACGAAATTATCAATATTTTTATCCCAATACCAATTGGGACGGGCAGAACGGGGGCTTCTGCGTATCGAACGCCAACGTGTTGGAATATGAACTGATCACCGATAACGGGTATGTATACACCCTGAATAAAGTGCTCGATCCTTTGGAAACCATTCATACTGAACTTGAAAAAACACCTGAGTTTTCGATTTTCAAACAGTTGTACGATAAGTTTCAGGATTTCCAGTTAGCCAACTTGAAATTAAAACTTGGGAATGGCCAGGAAGAAAACCTTTACCTTTATTATCACACCGACCTTCCTAAAATAGCCTCCGAATGGACCTATAACGGTGAAGGCAGCATGGCCGATTATGCCGACCTGGCTACCCTTGGGAAAGAGGCTTATAATCTTTTCGCGCCCACCAACCAGTCGTTAACTGCCTTCTTTAATCAATTCTGGGCTGGTTACTATAACTCAATTACAGAAGTACCTTTCATGCCGATTAAATATTTGCTCGACAATCATGTGTACGAAGGCGATGTTGTTTTTCCGGAAGAAGTAGAGAAAGGGATTATTAAGACCAAGTTTGGAAATGCGGTCGATTTTAACACAAACGATGTTTCGGTCAAGACCTTGTGCGTGAACGGTACGCTGTATGGCTTGAATAACCTGATGGTACCCTCGATGTTCCAGAGTGTTACCGGGCCATTGTTTCAGGATCCCAACATGAAGATGCTTTTATGGATGGTCGACAAAACCGAGATGATGCTACCACTGGCCTCGAAAGAAGTCAATTTCGATCTCTTCATGCCCTCCGACCGTACAATCGAAATGAACACCACCATCGGTGGAAGCGGCCTCTTGTATGCCAACGACAACCCGAATAAGTATGGGGAGCAAAGCGTTAAAATTGAAGGTGATGAGGGTTATGTCGATATGTCGTTATCGGCGATGAATTCATTTGTAAAGAACCATATCTGCAATAAGGTGATGACCTCGCTTGGGAATCAGAAAGTGTACAAAACGATGAATTCGTATCAGTATCTCCTGGTCGAAGACAACAACAAAGCCTATTCGAGCGATGTGTTCAACAATTATCAGAGCACCCCGTCGATAATCACTGCCACTACTCAGGCATTCAACGGCACCTCCTACAAAATCGACAGCGAAGAGTCGAGGGCCTTGATTGCCGATAATGCTTTATTTAAAGACCAAATTACCAAAAACACTCCTGAAGGCTTCGAGAAATTCAAGGATCTTGTCGAATTGGCTCAATTGCACCTGCAATCGCCCGCTTTTAGCTTTCTGCTTGGAGGCCGTTTTATTGTATTTGTTCCCAGCAACGAGGCAATCGAAGCCGGCATGTCGGGTCTTCCCACCCAGACTGCCGATCAGATGGCCAATTACCTGAAATATTACTTTGTTGATGTGGCTTCAAGTAAACTCAACGATTATCCTTTCCCCGGTGCCGGGATACAGGGTGAAATGAACACCTTTTTCAAATCGGGAACCGGGGAAACCAGCAAGCTTACTTTAATTGATACCGGTAGTGGCTTACAAGTGAAAGATGCCACGGGCAGGGTAGTGAACGTGGTGGGTATTTTCCCACGGATCTACAACGATGGCGCAGCTTATGTAATCGATGGCTTGCTTCAGCAATAGAAACAGAAAAGAAACAGATGTCATGATGAAGATATTCAAAAAATTAAGCAGTACTGCACTCCTAATGGGACTGGCCCTGTTTGCCTTTGCTCAGAATGTGGTGACCGGGACCCTGAAAGATGAGTTGACCGGAGAACCTTTGGTAGGGGCCAATATTTTTGTGCTCAATGCCAACAACCGTACCCTTTCGGGAACCATTGCCAATGTAAACGGTGAATACCGCATGGTCATCCGCGATGAGAAAAACCTGACCATTGTGTTCTCATTTATTGGATACAAGACCAAGCAAATTAAATATACCGGGCAAACTTTGCTGGATGTTACCCTGGAAACGGATTCGCGTTTACTCGAAGATGCCGTGGTGGTGGCCAAGGCCATCGAACGGAACCAGCTTGGGCTAACCGAGCGCGAAGTGGTAAGTTCGACCCAGAAACTGAGCGCCGAGATGATCCGGAATGTGCCTGTTACTTCAATTGAAGAAGCTTTGCAAGGTCGTTTAGCAAACGTCGACATTCTTTCAGGTGGCGAGCCTGGAGCAAAAAGTTCAATACGAATCCGGGGCACCTCATCACTGAATGCTTCATCAGAGCCCCTGATCGTGGTGGATGGTGTACCCTATCCTACCGATATTGCCGACGATTTCAGTTTCTCGACCGCCAACGATGAAGACTTTGGCGCCCTAGTCAATATTTCTCCGAACGATATCGAATCGATCGAGGTATTGAAAGATGCTGCTGCAACTGCAGTTTGGGGTTCGAAAGGGGCTAACGGGGTGCTGCTCATCAATACAAAGAAAGGGCTTAGCGGAAATACCCGTTTTAATTTCTCATCGAAATTCGATGTGCGTAAAGAACCCAACACCATCCCCATGCTCAATGCTTCGCAATATGTTGCGATGGTACAGGATGCAATCTGGAATACCGTCAACGATAGGGGATATAAAAATAGTGAAGACTACCTCGACCTCTTGTACAATACAAATGAAATTGGATACAATCCATCATGGATCTATTTCGACGAGTACAACCAAAACACCAACTGGCTCGATGAAATTACCCGTGTGGGCTTCTCGTCGGATAACAGTTTTTCGATGACAGGGGGAGGCGAAAGGGCCAATTACCGCTTGTCGCTGGGTTATCTGAACGAGGAAGGTACCACCATCGGGACCGCATTTGACCGCTTAAGCGCCTTGCTGAGTGTGAAATATAAATTTTCGAGGCAATTGGATATCACCACCGATTTCTCGTTTTCGAACGCCATGCGCGAAAGCTTCTGGTCGAACCCAAGAGGCCATGCGCTGACCAAGATGCCGAACATGAGCCCTTACTACATTGATGACGAAGGAAACCGGACCGAAGAATATTTTACCCCGAACTCGTATTTCCAGGGGACATTAGGTGAGATGAAAAGTACCGAAATCAAAAGCGGGGTATTCAACCCGGTAGCCATGGTTCACGAATCGATCAACGAAACTACTTCGACCAACAGTCGTTTCGTGTTCAACCTGCATTATGAATTCTTCAAAGGCCTCGATTTTTACAGTACCACTGGTTTGGATATCCGCAATACCCGTAACCGCAGGTTCATCCCTCAGAGCGTTACCGGGGTGACCTGGACCGACCCATGGTTTAACCGTAGTGCCGACCTTTTGTCGGATAACATGTATTTGAGTACCGACAATAAGTTAATCTACAAGAAAGATTTTACCGACGAGCATAAGGTCATCGTGAGCGCGATCATACAAACCTCCGATAATGTATCGTCGAGTTACAAAAGCGAGGTGAGCGGCAATGCTTCCCCATCAACCTCTGACCCTACAGGCGGAGGGGTAATTGTGGGAATTGGCTCGGGAACAAGCCGTTCACGTAACCTGGGCTTCATTGGCAACGCACACTATACTTTGTTGAACCGTTATATGTTCAATATAGGCTACCGTTATGAAGCCAACTCGACCATGGGGCGGAACAATCGCTGGGCTGGATTTCCTTCCCTGGGCGTGGCCTGGCACCTGAATGATGAAAATTTTATGAAACAACTCGATTGGCTGAGCAGTTCCAAGATACGGTACAGCTGGGGGCAAAGTGGTAATGCACCCAGTGGTTCGTACTCGTACATCGGAACCTTCAACCCGATCAATCCAGGTTATATGGGCATCCCGGCAGTTGAGCCTTACACCATTCAGCTCGACAACCTGAAATGGGAAACCGTAACCCAAAACAACCTGGGGATCGACTTTGGCTTCATGAAGGATCAACTGCGCTTTTCAATCGATGTATACGACAAACTGACTTCCGACATGTTGCAGAGGGACATCAGCCTACCTACCTCATCGGGGTTTACCAAAACCAAGTGGTACAATTCGGGTAAGATGTCGAACCAAGGTTGGGAGTTCCGGGTCGATTACGATGCCATCAGCAAGAAAGACCTGGCTATTTCATTCAACTTCAATATTTCGCGTAACAAAAACGAAGTGTTGGAATTGCCCGATAACCTGACTGATTTTAAATATTCATTCGGAAATGGCGAGTATGCCTACAAGGTAATCGAAGGAAATCCACTGGGTTCATTTTATGGGTACAAGTATTTGGGAGTGTATCAGAATATAGAAGAAACCTATGCCCGGGACGGGAGTGGGGCTCTGATACGCGATATTGGCGACAAAGCTGTTTTCATGAAAAACGGAACGGAAAGGGTTTATCCTGGCGATGCCAAGTATTTCGACCGTAACGGCGACGGGATCATCAACCAGTACGACATTTTGTACCTTGGGAACTCGAACCCGATGATTACCGGTGGGGGTGGGGTGACTGCCCGTTATAAAAGCTTCACGGCTGTGGCCTTTTTTCATGGGCGTGCGGGGCAAAAAGTGGTTAACCAAACCCGAATCAGCACCGAGAACATGAGAGGAACCAACAACCAGAGCCTGGCCGTACTGAAAAGATGGAGGCATGAAGGCGACGACACCTCAATACCCCGTGCCTTATACGACCGAGGGTACAACTACCTTGGTTCCGACCGTTTTGTTGAAGATGCCTCCTTCTTAAGGTTAAAAACAGTTACCCTTAAATACACGCTGCCTAAAAAGTATTCGAAAAAAATAAACCTCGAAAAAGCCGAGATTTATTTGACCGCCTACGATATCTACACCTGGACCCAATACACCGGACAGGATCCCGAAGTTAGCCTGAAATCGGACGATGGAGCGGCCTACTTAATTGCAAAAGACAATTCATCGACCCCTAAGCCCATGAGGTTGGCCTTGGGAATCTCGATTAACTTCTAAAAATTGGCAAATGATGAAGAAAATAAAAATAATATCGATAGCGCTGATTCTTCTTTTAAGCTTTGGCTCGTGTAACAACTGGCTGGATTTGTATCCCGAAAATTCACAAACCAGCGATCAGTACTGGCAAACCAAAGAAGATGTTGAATCGGTAGTGGCAGCAGGTTACGTGAAACTGCAAAAATCAATCGATTACCTTTTCGTGTGGGGCGAAATCAGGGGAAACGGGATCGACATCAAAAGCTCAACGGTTGATGATAACATTAAAGCAGCCAAGAAACTGCGCGATATGGACATCCTGCCCAGTAACCTGTATTGCAAATGGGACAAGATGTACCAGGTAATCAATATGGCCAACTCGGTGATCAAGTATGCCCATTTCGTACTCGATCGGGATCCTTCGTTTACTGAAGGCGAAATGAACTCCTTTCTTTCAGAAGCTTACTTCCAACGGGCCCTGGCCTACTTCTATCTGGTTCGCACCTTCGGTGACGTTCCCTTGGTTCTTTTTCCTTATGTAAATGATGATCAGGTGTACGAGGTGGCCAAATCGACCGAAGAAGAAATACTCAACCGGCTGGTTGATGACCTTGAAAAATCACTGCCTTCAGCCAAACTATTCTTTCCGGAGGAAGATTACAACTTTCAGATCAACACCAAAGGCCGGGCCACCAAGTGGGCCATTTATTCGCTGTTGGCCGACATTGAACTGTGGCGCGGAAATTACGACAAGTGCATGGAATATTGCGACCTCGTGTTGAATTCAGGCCGCGTGGGATTGATCGGCAAAGAAACCTGGTTTTCCAATTTCTTTCCTGGAAACAGTAATGAATCGATATTTGAAATCCAGTTCGATTACGACCTGAGCCAAACCAACGACATGGTGAAGTGGTTCAATACCGACAACAAATACAGCATTTCCGAAAACTCCCTCCTGTTGTTTATCCAATCCGAATCTTTGGGCGATATTCGGGGGAATGGGGCATCATATTCGCTATCAAGCAGCAAGATATGGAAACACATAGGTGTGCAGATCGATAAAACCGCTGGCTATACCCGTTCATCCACTGAAAACGACAACCATTTTATTATTTATCGCCTGGCCGATATCTACCTGATGAAGGCTGAAGCTTTAACGATGAAGGGTGATTTTGCAAAATCGGCTGAGATACTTGCTACCGTTCGCAAACGTGCCGGGATTGTTGAATCGTTTTCAGCCGGCGACACTCAGCTCGACATGCTGAAACTCATCCTTGATGAACGTGGCCGTGAATTCCTCGCCGAAGGCAAAAACTGGTTCGATCTGCTGCGCATTGGAAAAAGAAATCAATATGAATACAAAGAATTCATGATCAGGCAAGTGGTATTGGCTGTGGCAAGCAACAAGATTACCATCGTCTCTTCAAAACTGTCGGACATCAATTCGCATTACCTGCCCATCCATCAGTCGGAGATTGATGCAAACCCTTTGCTGGAACAAAATCCATATTATTCAAGTTTGGGTAATTGATCAACTGGTTTTAAAATGAAAAAAGAACATGTTATGAGAAAAATATCAATACTGATTTCAGTCCTGCTGATCGCACTGTATTCTTGTGTCGATCCTTTCGAAGGGGAGATTACTCCCGCCTTTGAAGGTTTGCCGGTTGCCAATTTGTTGGCCAAGGACACCACGGGTACTTATACCCAATGGGTAAAAATTCTGGAGAATACCGATTTGTTCAACACGATGAACCTCGACGACAACTATACTTGTTTCGTTCCCAACGATTCAGCCGTTCAAAATTATCTGCAAAAGAACAATTGGATGTCGGTCGACGAAATACCCGTGGCTACCGCGAAATACCTGGTGAAATATCATACCATCCGTGGAAAAGTAATTGAGCAATCGTTGTTCGACAACGGGGCTATTGCCGACACTACTGCAACAGGCGACCAGTTGACCATCCAAATTCGCGGGGGTGGGTTGAATGCCATTTATGTGAATGGTGAAGCCCATATCCATAAATTCGACATCAAGGCGACCAACGGCATCATCCATGAACTCGACGATGTGATTACCCCGGTTACCGAAACCATCTGGGAAATGATGGAGAAAAACGGTTATTCGATAATCAAGGAAGCCATCTCGCTTACTGGTTATTCACAAACACTTAATACGGTTTTTGTTAACGAAACCAATCCAAATACCGGGGTGGCCGTTCAAAAGAAGATGAGTTATACCTTCTTTGCGGTATCCGATCAGGTATTTTCTCAAAAAGGGATTCAATCGCTTGCCGATTTGTGCAATGTTCTGGGTGAACCGAATACCGAATATACCAACCCGGGAAACAAGCTCAATCAATATGTTGCTTACCATATTCTGGCACAACAGCTCGATTACAATTCATTGTCGACTTTCCCAAGTGCTTCGTCTGCACAAAATATTCAGACCATGGCAGCCAATCAGCTGATCAACGTCAGTTTGGTTTCCGATAATATAGTGATCAACAGCAACATTTCGTTCGTGAAATACAATGTCACCACAAAAAATGGGGTGCTTCACGAAATCAACGACCTCATGGTTGTAAAGACCCCGCCTCAGGTCAATGTCAGTTGGGAACTAACCGATTTTTCTGATTTGGCAGCTTTATTTACAGGCTACCGGAAGTTGGGTGAGTCGACCTCGACCAGTTATATCTCAAAGGGGGATATTTCATCAATTAATTGGGAAGCCATTCCTTCCGACAATAACAACGTTGCTGTTGGCTACCTGATCAGGGGGAAAAGCGACGAAACCTATTCCCAACTGGTGAATTACGATGCAATTGTGTTAAATCTTGGCACCTATGGCTGGGCCGAGTTTACCTCACCCACCATCATCGCGGGTAAGTACAATGTAAGCATCTTTTATCTGAGCAGGGCTGCTGTTACGCCTAACGGTAAAATATCGGCTGTACTCGACGGAAATCCTTTAGGCAGCGAAATCGCAACTCATGGCGCTTCTGCAATTAAGACTGAAATGCGCTCTGCAAATTTGGGTGTTGTTAGTTTCAATGAAACTACCACGCACAAATTCAAACTGTTGGCATCCGACAATGCCTCCACTGTGATCGATTATATTAAATTTGAACCGGTAAACTGATCCAATCATGAAACGGACAACCATTTTATTAAGTATAGTTTTGGCTTGTGCCATGATGGCCTGTACCAAAACCTGGGAAAACCACTATGCCGAACTGGAAGAATCGCCGCTTACCCTATACGAATATTTTAGTACTGAAGCCGAATACTCCGACTTTTTCAATCTGTTAAAAACTGCCGAAGTTGATAGTGAGCTGGTACGTGATCAGTACCTTACGGTTTGGGCCGTGAAAAACCAGGACTTCGATATTTCGTCGATTGGTGTGATGGAACCCGGTATGGTGGGAAAATACCATGCTAATTTCCTTTCGCTTGGCGCATCAAGTCTTAAAAACGGATTGAGGGTACGGACCTTAAATGGTATTTATTTAACTATCAAGCAGAATGGCGGCGAAAATTTTGCCAATGATGTGAAGATCATTTCTTCACAGAAGTTTAAAAATGGGGTAGTGCATCAGATTGAATCGATCCTGATCCCTCGGGTCAACATGTTCGATTATGTTTGCATGCTACCCGATGAATATTCGATCATCCGCGATTCGATTGTTTTTTATAACCAACAAATGTTTGATAAAACCAACAGCATTCCAATCGGGGTTGATCAAACCGGGAACACCATTTACGACTCGATATTTTACGTGTATAATCCCATTTTTGAAAAGGCCAACATCAGCTCAGAATTCAGTGAGTTTACTTTGTTCATTCCTAAAAATGAAGTAATTAATAATACACTCACCAAGCTTAAAAGCCAGTACGAAATGATGGGCAAAAAATTTGCCTCGGCCGACTCGCTGTTGGCCATGACCTGGATTAAAGAAGCCATTTTCCATCCCGGGAAGATAAGCGATTACCTGGGAATTACCGATCTCACCTCCTCTTTTAACCGGACCTGGAGAACGACCGTGCAAAAGGTTGATCAAAGCAACCCGATTGAATTCAGTAACGGTATCGCCTATAATGTAAGCGATTTAAAGATTCCGAACAACGTGGTAATCAAGAGAATAAAATCGCTTTCGCATTATTATGAATATCTCGATGAAACCGAAAAAGCAGAGTTGTACCACACCTATGGCGCAAAAAGCACCTCGATT
>CAZSIK010000093.1:0-602 GCA_964606515.1 uncultured Prolixibacteraceae bacterium | reverse complement strand
CAATGCCGGTGCTGCCGCGTTGTCGGGTCGATATTATTGGTGTTATCAAGCCCTTGGCGATTCTACAAACGATGAATTTTCGATCGAATTTGCCCCATTGGGTCTCGACACGCTCGAGGACAAGAGCATCGATGCTTACGAGATGAAGGTTCCCCCTGGCGAGTATAATTTCTACATGGGTTTCTGGAGTAAGGGGCACCCCTATGTCGATTTTTACTTTCAATCGGGATCAGATCCCATCGCTGCTGATCTGAGCCCATTAATTACCGAAGTGAATGTTTCCGCATCGACTCCCTGGAATTTTGACCGGGTGAACGAAACCGATCCGCTAATCAAAAAATGGGATGGATTAGGAGGTTTGGTAGGAGTGGTAACCATTACAGGTGACGAAATGACCACCTTTAGGGTAAAAGTAAAATTCAATAAATTGCTCACCTCCGATGCAAGTAAGAAGATGACGATTTACCATTGGTCGCTAAAACCAACCGCCAACAATTATTAAGAACTAAAGAAGCTGGTCTTATTATGAAGAATATAAAAACAGTATTTGGAATGGCCGTTTTGCTTGTATGGGCTATTTCCTTACAGGCACAGGATTCGAA
>CAZSIK010000092.1:11964-13336 GCA_964606515.1 uncultured Prolixibacteraceae bacterium | reverse complement strand
GATCAGAAAATAGATGATGGTCTAAAGAGAAAAGGAAGATAATAAAAACAAAAAAAAATATTTTTCCATCAAAAAATATAGTTGCTTTTTCAAAATTGTTCATCTAAAAAAAGCATCGCTAATATAGGATTTATTTTTAGATTGTCTTCTCCTGATGCATTTTTTTTTATTAACAGTTACTATCCGCAAACGTTTGCAATAGGGCTTTTTTCTATTTATCTGTTTTTGAATGAAATTATTTTACGTAATGTATCTTTGAAGATAGACAATAAGTCAATATTTTAGTTGGATCAATACCTAGGTTATGGATCAATTTTTAAAAGGGGTAGCACGATATGCTATCGAAAAGCAGGTAAACGCATTACACGAGCTTACTGTAGTTTTCCCAAATCGGCGGGCTGCCTTGTTTTTTCAGCGATACATCGGGGAATTGGAAACACGGCCGGTTTTTAGCCCCAGGTTATTAACGATATCCGAGTTGGTTGGTTCATTTTCTGAATTTAAGTTAGCAGATCCCATCAGGCTAATAATTGAATTACATTCCATTTTTTGCGAAAAAACAGGAAAGTTTGAGGCACTCGATGATTTTTATTATTGGGGTGAAATGCTCTTGGCCGATTTTAACGAGATTGATAAATACCTTGTTGATGCACGACAGCTGTTCATGAATATCGAGTCGTTGAAAGAAATTGATATGGGGTACGGTTTCCTCGATGAAAAACAATTAAGCTATTTGTCAAGCTTTTGGGAACATATTATCCAATCGAATGATTCGGAGAGTAAAATGCACTTTTTATCGGTTTGGAAACAGCTTTACCCTATATACAGCGATTTTAGCAACTTGCTCAAAAATAGGGGGCTGGCTTATGAAGGCCTTTTGTACAGGAACATGACCGAGCTCCTTGACCGGGATAATCAGGAATGGGTAGGAAGGCCGATCTTCTTCGTAGGTTTTAATGCCTTGAATGCTTGTGAAAAAAAGTTATTCCGTTTTTTGCAGAAACACGCTAAGTCTTCCTTTTTTTGGGATTTTGACCCGGCTTTCCTTGAACAGGAAAACCATGAAGCAGGTTTTTTCATGAGACAAAATTTAGTTGAATTTCCCCATCCGGTTGATTTCACTGCTACAGTTAATACTAGGCAATCGAAATTAGGTGAAATCGAGGTGGTTTCAATTACAGGGAACTCAGGGCAAACTGTTTATGTTTCGGAGTGGTTGAAAAAAAACGAGTCGCTGCTAAGCAATCGTTTCGATAATACCGCGCTGGTATTATGCGATGAAAAATTATTGCTTCCCGTTCTGCCAGCCATACCTGAATTCTTAAATGAAATCAACATCACCATGGGCTTCCCTTTCAGGGCATCGGCCGTA
>CAZSIK010000092.1:8125-11954 GCA_964606515.1 uncultured Prolixibacteraceae bacterium | reverse complement strand
TGGTAAAGGCCATTGCCGACCTTCAAAAGAACAGTAAGCGTGATGCGGATTCCGATGAGTGTATTTTTTATTATCGCCATGTTTTATCCATGCTGGGCCATCCACTTTTAACACAAAGGGAAGACGTTAATTTCGACAAGAATTATCAGGAAATTACCAAGGGAAATATTATCTACCTAAAGACCGATTTTTTTATCGATAATCCCTTTCTGTACAAATTCTTTCGTGTTCCTGGAACCTCGAAAGAATGCAGGATTTATTTGCACGATATTATAGCAGAACTCATCGAAAATACACCTGAAACCAACCGGATCGACAAGGAAACCCTGCACCTCTTATATTTGACAATCAATAAATTACATGATTCTTTGTTTGAAGCCAATTCCTCAGGAGAAGAGCCCGTTTCAGTTCGTTTATTTTTTCAATTATTGCTAAGACAACTTGACAACCTGACCATACCCTTCGAAGGGGAACCATTAAAAGGATTGCAAGTAATTGGCTTTTTGGAAACGCGCTGCCTCGATTTTGAAAATTTGGTTTTTATTTCTGCTTCCGACAACAACCTACCCGGAAATGCCCACAGGAATTCATTTATCCCTTATAATTTGAGAAGATGCTTTGGCCTGCCTTTGGCCGAGCACCGTCAATCGATGTATGCATACTATTTTTATCGTTTGTTGCAAAGGGCAAAAAATGTATGCATGGTTTACGACAACCGTCGGGAAGGGATGAGTCGTGGAGAGGTGACTCGGTATGTGAACCAGATCAGATATGGGGAACAAACCATGAAAATTGTGGATAAAAATGCCTCGTTCGGCTATGAACCCATTAAAGAAACGTCGATCACAATTGAAAAAACAGGGAAGACCTTCGAGGCCTTGGATCGCTACCTTAATCAAAAGATGATTTCTCCAACCGCTATTAATACCTTTCTGGATTGTAACCTGAAATTTTTCTTCCATTATGTTGAAAATATTAAGGAACCTGATGAATTGGTAGAAAAAATCGATAATCTCATTTTTGGAAGGGTGGCTCACAAAGCCATTGAAATCTTGTACCAACCAAAGCTGGGTCAAGTAATTGAACCACAATGGTTAGATTCTTTGCTTCACCAGGGGCAACAAGTCGACAATGCATTAAGGCAAGCGCTCAATCAGGAATATTTCAAAGGGGCACAGGCTCAGCTTACAGGGAGTAACTTGTTGGCCAGTAAAATAATAGGAAAGTATCTACGAAAAATATTACACTACGACAGGAGTATCGCCCCATTCACACTTCTGGCTTTGGAAAAGGAATATAAAACCCTTTTTCAACTTGAAGCTAATGGCAAGAACTATGCTCTATGTTTAGGAGGTACCATCGATCGAATCGATCGGGTAGGCGAGGAAATCAGGATTATTGATTACAAAACGGGGATGTCGGCTTCTGCTATAAAGAGTCTTTCTGCTTTGTTCCAGGGTACTGTCAGGAACAAGGCTGCCTTTCAGACCTTGTTCTATGCTTTTTGCTTTTATGAAAATGAGCAACCGATGCTTCCTGTAAAACCATTGGTTTACGGAGCCAGGGCCGTTTTTTCAGATGCATTTTCACCTGAATTTATTATTGATAAAAACCCTTTGGTTTTTCAGCCTTTCAGGCTTGAATTGATTGAATCGTTGAACAAGATATTGGGCCAGATGGCCCAGGCAGATGTTCCGTTTGTCCAAACTGAAATCACCGATCGATGCAGTTATTGTCCATACAATATAATATGTAACCGCTGACTTTTTTTCGAATTATTCTTCTTCGTTCAATAGTTCAGGTTTTATGGCCCGGGTTCGTTCAAATGCTTGTTGTTCCCGCCATTCTGCAATTAGACGGTCATTCCCCGACAACAACACTTCGGGAACTTTCCAGCCATTATAATCGGCCGGTCGGGTGTATACCGGGGGGCTGAGCAAGCCATCCTGAAAGGAATCGGTTAAGGCCGAGGTTTCATCCGAGAGGACACCCGGAACCAACCTGACTACTGCATCGACCAGGACTGCTGCGGCCAGTTCGCCACCGGTAAGCACATAATCGCCAATCGAGATTTCGAATGTAATGTAATGGTCGCGTAAACGTTGATCAATCCCTTTATAATGGCCGCAAATCAGCAATAGATTCTCAGAGAGCGACAAACGGTTCGCTGTTTTTTGATTGAGCAGCCGGGCATCGGGGGTCAGGTAAATGATTTCATCATAAGTCCGTTCAGACTGAAGTTTTAAAATGGCGTCCTCGATGGGTTGGATCATCATTACCATGCCCGCTGCCCCCCCAAAGGCATAGTCGTCGACACTTTTGTGTTTGTCGGTCGAAAAATCCCGAATATTGTGCAAATGAAATTCAACCAGTTTTTTGTCAACCGCCCTCTTCATCATCGAATGGCTGAACGGGCTGCTCAGCAATTCCGGAAATAAGGTCAAGATATCGATTCTCATCTTTTTTTTTTTTGCAAAAATAGAGATAATTCTGCTTGTCGCTTGCTTGTTTTGAATCGGAGTTGTTTAATAGCATTACAATAATTTTATATTATATTAAAATATTTCTAATTTCTATGTATTCCACCATTTGAAAAAAAACAACTGATTTTTATTTTGTGTATTTGCATGAAATACCTATTTTCGTAGGTTTCAAAAAACTAATGATGTTTTTTAACATACCGGCATGGTATCCAAAATAAATTGAAATGGAATCTAAAGAAAAAATGCACTTAGAAACTCAAAATGAGACGGCAGACCAGAGTTTTAACCCTGAGTCTGAAAATGTAGAGGTAGTAGGAGAGGCAATTGAAGAAGCTGGTCAACTGATTGTTGATGAGAACACACCACTAATTCAAGAACTTCCTGTTACTGAAAATGAACCTGAAATACTTGCCCTCGAAGATCCAATTCCCTCTCAAGGCGAGGAAGATCCAACAAGTATTGAACCCGAGGCTGAAGTAAGTGAACCTTCAGAAAATAGCCCGGTCGGGACCAGTGAAGAACCTGCATTTGATGATCCGGGTAAAGCCGAACTTACCGGGAGTGTTGTTGAAGCACTTGCAGATGAAAGCACCTCTTTTACTCCTGAAAATTGCAGTAAAGATGAAGTGCTTGAAAACGAACAAGTGGAAACACTGCACGAAGTGGAAAGTGCTGTCGAAAGTGCGGTACAAATTACTTCCGATCCCGAACACTTGCCAATTACCGATGAAGAGGAAGAGGGTGGAGAAGATGAGGGGCATGATGAAGAATCCCATCCCGACGAACACAAATATGATTATTCAGGCTTATCGGAATTGGAATTGGTTACCACCTTGAAAGAGATGATGGCAACCCTTTCGTATTCTGAATTGGTAGGAAAAGTCGAGAACATAAAGGCAAATTTTTATAAAAAACATAAAGCTTGGCAATTATCTTTGAAAGAAACCTTTATTAAAGAAGGAGGCAATGAAGACGATTTTGTTTCAGAAGAAAATCCATATGAATCTGAGTTGAAAGAAATGCTGAGACAATATCAGCAGAAAAAAGGTGATTATGCTAAAGATCAAGAGGCTGAAAAGGAAAATAACCTCAAAATAAAATACGAAATCATTGAAGAAATTAAAAACCTGATCAACCGGAAAGAATCCATCAATAAAACATTTCAGGAATTTAAAGATTTGCAACAAAAATGGAGGGAAATAGGACTTGTTCCTCAGGCCAGCATGAAAGACCTTTGGGATACCTACCATCACCATGTGGAAAATTTTTACGATTATATTAAGATTAATAAAGAGTTGCGCGATCTCGACTTGAAAAGGAACCTGGAAGAAAAGATCGGGATTTGT
>CAZSIK010000092.1:0-8086 GCA_964606515.1 uncultured Prolixibacteraceae bacterium | reverse complement strand
AGGCGGCGACCACCCAAATCAACAAGAAACATCAGGATTATTTTGAGAATAGGAAAAAAACCCAGAAGAAAAATTTCGATGCCAAAGTGGCCTTATGTGAAAAGGCTGAAGAATTCAGTGCTATCGATTTAAATACTCATAAAGCTTGGGAAGATAAGTCGAAAGAATTGGTTGAACTGCAAAAATATTGGAGAACAATTGGTTTTGCTCCTAAAAAAGAAAACAACGAAGTGTACGATCGATTCAGAGCTGCTTGTGATGCTTTTTTTGACAAGAAAAGAGAATTCTATTCGAGCCATAAGGAAGTTCAAACCAACAATTTGCAGATGAAGCTCGACCTCTGCATGCAGGCAGAAGCACTAAAAGAAAGCACTGACTGGAAGAAAACCACTGATGAGTTTATCAACATTCAGAAAAAATGGAAAGAAATTGGGCCTGTGCCTCGCAAACAGTCTGATATTGTATGGAAACGGTTTAGGGCTGCCTGCGATTATTTCTTTCAAAGAAAATCAACCTTCTTCAGTTCCATTGATAGCGAACAGGAAGATAACCTTAAACTTAAAAATGAGCTCATCGACGAGGTGCTGAATTTTACTACCACCGGTAGCGACAACGATGATTTTGAAAAATTGCGTGAATTCCAGCGTCGTTGGACCGATATTGGCCATGTACCCATCAACGAGAAAAACAATGTTCAAAAACGGTTCAGGGATGCAATCAACAATCAGTTCGATAAACTCCGCACCGAGGACAAAGAACGTAATTTGTTGAAATACAAAAATAAGATGTCAGAAATGCATCATGCCCCCAAGGGATCGAACAAAATCTATCTCGAAAGGGACAAACACATCAGCAAACTCAGGCAACTTGAAACCGACCTGATTACCTTGAAAAACAACATCGGGTTCTTTGCCCAATCGAAAAATGCTGAAGCGTTGATCAATGATGTGAAGAGAAAAATCGAGCAGAACGAGGAACAGATCGAATACCTCAAAGAAAAAATTAGGGTAATCGACGACGTGGACGGTGATGAGTAAGATATTCCCATATTCAAGATAAAAGAAACGGCCTCGATTGGGGCCGTTTCTTGTTAGTCAATTTCTTCTTTATTCCTGTAAATGTTAATTCTATGCAGAAAGCCTGTTTGCACATCCGGTTTTTTTTCCTTCCCCTTTCCCCCTTTCCTATTTATAATTATCTTTGCAAGCTAATTTGTTAATCGATTAAAATTTAATGTTTTGGCAACAAAATACATTTTTGTGACCGGTGGGGTTACTTCCTCTCTGGGGAAGGGAATTTTAATCGCTTCGCTTGCCAAGTTGTTGCAAGCGCGCGGTTATTCGGTTACCATTCAAAAGCTTGACCCCTACATTAATGTCGACCCGGGTACCTTAAATCCTTACGAACATGGCGAATGCTATGTAACCGACGACGGGGCTGAAACCGACCTCGACCTGGGCCATTACGAGCGTTTCCTCAACATTCCAACTTCACAGGCCAACAATGTTACTACAGGTAGAATATACCAAGCTGTTATCAATAAAGAACGCAGGGGCGATTACTTGGGAAAAACCGTGCAAATCATTCCCCATATTACCGATGAAATCAAACGTCATATCAAATACCTTGGGAACAAGGGCAAATACGATTTTGTGCTTACCGAAATCGGAGGTACGGTGGGCGATATCGAGAGTCTGCCTTATATCGAATCGGTAAGGCAGTTAAAATGGGAAATGGGAAAGATGGCCCAGGTCATCCACCTCACTTTGGTTCCTTACCTCAACGCTACCGGCGAACTGAAAACAAAACCGACCCAGCATTCGGTTAAAAACCTGCTTGAAATCGGGGTTCAGCCCGATATCCTGGTTTTGCGCACCGAGCATCATCTGAATGAATCGATCAGGCAAAAAGTAGCTCTTTTCTGCAATGTGGAAAAAGATGCTGTGGTTCAATCGATCGATGTGTCAACTATTTACGAAGTTCCGTTGAAAATGAAGGAAGAAGGGCTTGATAAGATCGTGCTCAGGAAGTTTGGCTTAAGCATCGATAAAGAACCCTCACTAGAACCCTGGAACGATTTTTTAATTCGTCATAAGAATCCTAAACATGAAGTTGAGATTGGTTTGGTAGGCAAATATGTTGAACTGCACGATGCCTATAAATCAATTGTGGAATCGTTTGTACATGCAGGAGCGGTAAACGAATGTAAGGTACGCCTGCGTTGGATCCACTCGGAAGAAATCACGAGAAAAAATGTTGAGGAACAGTTGGCTGGTTTACATGGAATTTTAGTAGCCCCAGGTTTTGGGCACCGTGGAATCTCCGGTAAGGTTGAAGCAGTTAAATATGCAAGGGAAAGAAAAATACCCTTTTTGGGCATTTGTCTCGGCATGCAAATCGCGGTAATCGAGTTTGCCCGTAACGTACTTGGCTTCCAAAATGCCGACTCGACCGAGATGAACGAAGTGACCCGCTATCCTGTCATTGATTTGATGGAAGAACAAAAAGGAATTTCCAACCTGGGGGGAACCATGCGTCTGGGTTCTTATGCTTGCGAAATAAAAAACGGAAGCCATCTTTTCGATGCTTATAAAAAAGAAATCGTTTATGAGCGGCACAGGCATCGTTACGAGTTTAACGACAAGTATTTGCATGATTTTGTTCAGGCTGGTTTCCAACCAGTAGGAACCAATCCCGAAACCAGACTCGTTGAAGCAATGGAACTTACCGATCATCCTTGGTTTATCGGGGTACAATATCATCCTGAATACAGCAGTACGGTTTTAAACCCGAGCCCCTTGTTCGTTAGCTTTGTCAAAGCATGCCTCGGGAAGGAGCAAACTCAAAAAAATATGTAATGAATTAGCTTTTTATATACCAATCAAACAAATACAAAAACCGTTATCAACAAGAATGGATAGAAATACAACAATCGGCTTGGTTTTGATATTCGCTGTACTCATGGTGTTCAGCTACATCAACCGGCCCTCGGAAAAAGAAATTGAAGCAGCAAAACATCGGCGAGATTCCATCGAGCTGGTTAAAAGAGAAATGGAACAATTAATGGCTTCACAGGAAAAAGAAGCCAATCAACTTCCCGTGTTGGGCAGTAACGATTCGCTTGCTAATGAAGATGCTGCCAGTCAAATGTTGAACCTCTGGGGCGACCTCGGGGTTTCGGCAATCGGAAACGAAGAGCTGATTACCCTCGAAAACAACCTGATGAGGGTCGTGGTGTCGACAAAGGGGGGACAGGTTCATTCAGTAGAGTTGAAAAATTACAAGCGGCACGATTCTACCGCATTATTGCTGATGGAAAGTGGAAAAGTAAGACATAACCTGAACTTTTTTGCGCAAAACCGTAACATTCAAACCGATCAGTTTTATTTTAAACCCCTTGCCAGTGAGAGGCATTTTGTGGCAACAGGCACCGAAGTTCCAGCCGGAAAAGAAGGACGGAAAAAATACAACGAGAAACATCCCGGGCAAAGCCAGTCGGTTTCGTTGATCCTTGATGCCGGAAACGAAAGGCATATCGAATTTGTGTACACCATTGCACACAACTCGTATAACCTCGGCTTCGAAGTGAAAACCAAGGGAATGCAATCGATCATCAAAACCAATACCGGCTTTATTAACCTCAATTTCGGATATGATATTCCACGGCAAGAACGCCGTTCAAGTTATGGGGAGGACCGATACACCACCATCTATTACAAATTTAAAGATGCCGAAGTTGATCACCTGAGCAAAACCAAAGCCGACAAAGACGACCTGAATACCCCGGTCAAGTGGATCGGGTTCAAACAATTATTCTTTTCCACGGTGCTTATCGCTTCCGAATCGTTTCCCAATGTTACGGTTGTCAACGACAAAAAAGATGAAAAGGATGAATACCTGGCTACTGTGAAAGCCGAAATAGGCCTTCCATTCGATAATTTGAAAGATCAGCATTATGCCATGTCGTTTTTCTTTGGCCCAAACCATTATCAAACCTTGAAACAACAAGGGCTAAACCTTGAAAAACTGATCGACCTGGGTTGGCCGGTAGTGCGCGAAGTGAATCGCTACCTGATTATTCCTGTATTTAATTTCTTACGAAACCATATCAATAATTTTGGGATCATCATCTTGATTTTAACAATATTGATCAAGGTAATTGTGTTCCCATTTACATACAAATCGTATGTGTCCCAAGCCAAAATGCGCTTGTTAAAACCCGAGATTGACGAGATCAACAAGAAATTTCCTGCTGATAAAATGACTGAGCGGCAACAGGCTACCATGAGCTTATACAAGAAAGCGGGAGTGAATCCGATGGGGGGGTGCTTACCCATGCTTTTTCAAATGCCGGTATTGGTTGCCATGTTTTATTTCTTCCCGGGTTCGATCGAGTTAAGGCAAGAAGGCTTCCTCTGGGCCCACGACCTTTCGACTTACGATTCGATCCTGAACTTGCCATTCAATATACCCATGTATGGTAGCCACGTAAGTTTGTTTACCTTGTTGATGACCGTTACTACCATCCTTCAAACCAAGTTGAGTGGCCAAACCCAGGATACCAGCGCGATGCCGGGAATGAAAACCATGATGTACATCATGCCCATCTTTTTCATGTTCATCCTAAATTCGTATTCGGCCGGTTTGAGCTACTATTACTTCCTGGCCAATGTGATAACCATCGGACAAACCTATGTGATAAGAGGAATCATCGATGAAAAGAAACTGCATGCGCAAATTCTTTTAAACAAGAAAAAACCGGTAAAAAAATCGGGATTTCAGGCAAGGCTCGAAGAAATGGCTAAGCAACAAGCTTCAAAAAGGAAATAGGCTTCCAATAACTAAAATTATAAAAGGGCAGGGAGCAAATCCTTGCCCTATTTTTTTTATAAATTAATCGCAAACATTACTATGTTTGCAAGCGATATACACTAAATAATTTAGGATTACCTGAGAAATGAGAAAATGGCGTATCGAAGATTCAGCTGAATTGTACAACATCAATGGCTGGGGTATAGAATATTTCTCCATCAACGAGGATGGGAATGTGATTGTGACCCCTAAAAAGGGAAAAGCGTCGGTCGATTTGAAAGAACTAATCGATGAACTTTCGTTAAGGGATGTATCGGCACCCATCCTGGTCCGTTTTCCCGATATTCTTGACAACCAAATTGTTACAATTTCCGATTGTTTCAAGGTGGCTGCCAATGAATATGGGTACAAAGCTCAAAACTACCTCATTTATCCGATCAAGGTAAATCAGATGAGGCCTGTGGTTGAAGAAATTGTCAGCCATGGAAAAAAGTTCAACATTGGTCTTGAGGCCGGTTCAAAACCAGAGCTGCACGCGGTGCTGGCAATCAACACCGATCCTGAATCGCTGATCATTTGCAATGGGTACAAAGACGAAAGTTATATCGAGTTGGCCCTTCTAGCCCAAAAGATGGGAAAGAGGATTTTTATCGTGGTTGAGAAACTAAACGAGCTCAAGTTGATCCAATCGATATCGCGCAGGCTTAAAATCAGTCCGAACATTGGCATACGCATCAAGCTGGCCAGTTCAGGAAGCGGAAAATGGGAAAACTCGGGGGGTGACGTCAGTAAGTTCGGTCTCTCGTCGAGTGAACTACTCGAAGCAATCGACTTTCTGGAAAAGAACAAGATGCAAGATAGTTTCCGTTTTATCCATTTCCATATCGGCAGTCAAATTACCAAAATAAGGAGAATAAAGAATGCCTTGCGCGAGGCTTCTCAATTTTACGCACAACTCTGCAAAATGGGCTTCAACATTGAATTCGTGGATATTGGTGGGGGACTTGGTGTGGATTACGACGGCACCCGTTCGTCGAATAGCGAAAGTAGCGTGAATTATTCCGTACAGGAATATGTCAACGACTCGGTAAGCACCTTTGTCGATGTAGCAGAAAAGAATCATTTACCGCATCCCAATATCATCACCGAATCGGGGAGATCGCTTACAGCCCACCATTCTGTTTTGATTTTTGAAGTTCTTGAAACGGCAACCCTTCCTGAATGGGATGAAGATAAAGACAAAGTTAGCAGCGACGATCATGAATTGGTTCAAGAGTTATATCAAATATGGGATAGCCTGAATCAGGGTAACATGCTCGAAGTGTGGCACGATGCACAACAAATTAGGGAAGAATCGCTCGATCGGTTCAGTTTAAATCTTATTGATTTGAAAACCAGAGCCTTGGTTGAAAGGTTGTTTTGGAGTATTGCCCGAAGTGTAAACGATCTGGCCTCGGAAACCAAACATACCCCTTTTGAATTGCGCCAATTACCCAAAATGTTGGCTGATAAATACTTCTGTAATTTTTCCTTATTCCAGTCGTTGCCCGATTCCTGGGCTATCGACCAAATCTTCCCGATCATGCCCATCCATCGCCTGGAAGAGAAACCAACAAAACATGCTACTTTACAGGACATAACCTGTGATTCGGATGGGAAAATCGATAATTTTATTGCCACTACCAATGTTTCCTATTATTTACCGGTTCATAAACTAAAAACCACCGATTCGTATTACATCGGAGTGTTCCTGGTGGGTGCATATCAGGAAATTTTGGGTGATTTACACAACTTGTTCGGAGACACCAATGCCGTGCATGTGTCGGTCAACGAAAAGGGGTACAGCATTGATCAGATAATCGATGGTGAAACCGTGGCCGAAGTACTCGATTATGTACAGTATAATTCAAAAAAATTAGTGCGTACGGTTGAAACCTGGGTTACCACCTCGGTAAAAAATGGCAGCATTACGATGCAGGAAGGCAAGGAGTTTCTATCGAATTATCGTTCAGGATTATATGGTTATACCTATCTTGAATGATGCTCGTAAAGATTGACTTGATTCCAAGAAACAAAAAACCGTTCCAGAGCCCCCTGTGAGAATTAGTGTTAATTATTTTTGAAACATCGAATTTTTATCTGAAAAAGTTGAAAAAGAGTTTTGTGGCGTTAAGGTAACTGCTATCTTTGCGCAGTTTTTGAAAAAAGGGAAATAGATACTTATGAAGCAAATCCATTTTGTTACGCCACAAGAGGCAGTAAAAGTTATTAAAAGTAACGATCATATCCACCTGAGCAGTGTTGCAAGTACTCCACAATGTTTGATTAATGCTATGTGCGAGCGTGGCAAGGCCGGTGAGTTTAAAAAAGTTAAAATTCATCATTTGCATACCGAAGGCCCTGCACCCTATGCCGAGCCAGAGTTTGAAGGGGTCTTCCAACACGATGCCTTCTTCGTGGGAAGTAATGTGAGGAAATCGGTACAAAGTGGTTTTGCCGATTACATTCCCGTTTTTCTAAGTGAAACACAACGTTTATACCGTGATGGTTATTTACCCTGCAACGTGGCCATGATTCAGGTTTGTCCACCCGACGAACATGGATTTGTTTCCCTGGGCACTTCAGTCGATGCAACCCTTGCAGCTGTTGAAAAAGCAGAACATGTTATTGCCGTAATCAATCCTAATGTTCCCCGTGCCATGGGCGACGCGCTCATCCCGCTTGATATGATCGATATTTTCGTTCAGGATAACACGCCGCTCGAACCTGCCCACTTTACCGAACCCGATGAAATTGAACTGGCAATTGGTGCACACTGTGCCGAACTGGTTGAAGATGGTGCTTGTTTGCAGATGGGTATCGGAGCAATTCCTAACGCGGTTTTGGCTCAATTGGGTAACCATAAAAACCTGGGCATCCATACTGAAATGTTTGCCGATGGAGTTTTGCCGCTGGTTGAAAATGGCGTGATTAATGGCCGGAAAAAGAAACTCGACAAAGGGAAAATGGTAGCTACTTTCTTAATGGGTTCTCAGGCTGTTTACGATTTTATTCACAATAATCCTCAGGTGTTGATGCAGGACGTTGGATATACAAACGACCCGTTCATCATCGCACAAAATCCTAAAGTGACTGCGATTAATTCTGCACTTTCAGTCGACCTTACAGGTCAGGTTAATGCCGATTCTTTAGGAATCAAGCACTTTTCAGGAGTAGGTGGTCAGGTCGATTTTGTTTATGGTGCATCCCGTTCGAAAGGGGGAAAAGCAATTAT
>CAZSIK010000091.1:3930-13441 GCA_964606515.1 uncultured Prolixibacteraceae bacterium | reverse complement strand
GAAAAGAAAAGAATTTAATTCAATTGAATTCAGGCCTTAAAACCGACAAAGGTAGTTTTGTGAATTGGTCAGACATTGATTTGAATGATAACCTTTGGCACCATGTGGCAATTACCTACGATGCCCGTGCCGGGAAAAACAATTATAAAATTTACATCAACGGGTTATTAAACAAGCAACAAACCGTTACAGGGAAAGTTTACGAAGATGTAGGTATGTTGATATTGGGTTCAAGTAATATGACCTATTCACCCAGACAGATAAAATACGATATTGATAATTTCAGATTGTGGAACAAGGCTTTAACTCAAGAGGAAATAATTGGGAACCAAACCGCGAAACTTACAGGAAAGGAAGAGGGATTGTTGCTGTTCCTCAATTTCGACGATACGTATAAAGACCTCACCGGTCGTGGCAACGATGGGATACCAGTTTACGACGGGCGTTTGGAACAATCGGATTTTGATGCTCCTTTAGCAGTATTTGATATTTTCCAGAAAGGAAAATCGGTATCGATCAACAACAACACAAAAAATGCCTCCTCCTGGCGTTGGAATTTTGGAGATGCAACTACCTCGGCACAAGGAAATCCTGTTCATGATTATGCCCAGCCTGGCGAATATACAATTGCCCTAACAGCCTCCAACAGCAACAGTGTTGCCTCAGCACTGAAACCACTTACTATTGTCGGACTTGACCGTATTGAACCAACAACTGCCGGAAATGTTGGCTATTCAACCTTTACTGTTTATGGCGGTGGCATTACAAAAAGCTCGGTTGTAAAGTTTGAAAAGGATGGAAAAACCCTTCTGGCCGACACAACTATATTTCAAAAAAATGGAGAATTAATCGTTTCTTTTAATCTCGATGGAGAGCAGGAAGGGAAGTGGAATGTGCTTGTCAATATTTCAGGAACGAATTATACTTTGAAGGATGCCTTAACGCTTGAGGCTGGCAAAATTGTTGATCCCTATGTTAGCATTTCAGGAAGAGGCACAGTTTTGGCAAACATGTGGCAAATCAGGAATATAGAAGTCGGGAATGCAGGAAATGTTGATCTCTTCAATGTTCCGCTTTTTATTGAGATTTCGGATGTACCCGGAATGGAGATCGAGTTTGTAAATTTCGAACTCGCCTTAACTGAGTATTCTGAAAAGTTGGGACATGGTGAAATTAAAGACTTGCATCCACCCTATCTTATTAATGAGGGATTTACAAAAAGTGCTGCTATTTCACTAAATTCAACAAATACAGGATTGTATTCCTCAACAGGCTATAATTCAGCAAAAAACAGCCGGGTTCGGGTTTATCCCTTGATCATCGATGTTCTTCCTCAGAACTCGTCCATGTCGTTATTAATTCGGGTTAAAAGTCCCGAAAACTATGAAATGGTTGCATGGACTTATGGGTTCTCAGAAACAAGCATCTTAAAATCAGAGCAAGCAAAAAAGAAGAGAGATCCGTTCGGAGATTGCCTTTGGGAAGCAACGAAAACAGCCATGTACAATGTATCTGGCGACGCCCTTAGCCTATTAATAAGTAGTTTCCCTGTGGGCTGTGCAAAAGCCTGTTTCGACGCTATGTATAATGGCTATAAGGTATCAGAAAATGGAAATCCTCAAGTTAGAAACACAATTTGGGACCTGACCTCTATTGCCGTCAATTGCGGGGGCTATCTTACAGGGGCTTCTCAGGCATGGAATGCTGCATTAAGTTTAACGGGTATTTTAATGACCGGTTATAGCTCGCTTTATGACTACTATAATTGTTGGGACAAATATACTCCAGCTTGGTTTGAAGCTATTGTTGTCGCTTCGTTCGATCCCAACGAGATGGTTGGCCCCTCAGGATTTGGCGATCGAAATTATATTGTCAAATACGACAAAATGCCCTATACCATTTTGTTCGAAAACAAAAAAGAAGCAACTGCCCCCGCGCACATTGTTACAATTATTGACACTCTTGATCTGGCAAAATTCAATGTTGCCGAGTTTGGATTTAAATCATTTGGATGGGGCGATACAATCATAGCAATCTCAGGGCAACAACAGACTAAGTTTTCGGCAGATGTTGATTTGCGCCCAGGCATTGAACTTATTGTCAGGGTTTCGGGACAACTCGACACCCTAAGCGGAGTGGTTCGTTGGGAGTTCCGGTCGCTGAATCCTCAAACAATGGATTTGGAAGAAGATCCATTCATCGGCTTTTTGCCTCCCAATAAAACTTCACCCGAAGGAGAAGGGTTTGTCAGCTTCTCTGTGGGTTTAAAAAAGGGATTGAAAACCGATGATGAAATCTATAATCAGGCAACCATTCTATTCGATGCCAACGCACCAATTGTCACCAATAACTACCTGAACACAATCGACATTGAATCTCCCGAAAGCCGGGTCGATCCACTCGAATCGAACTTCAACAGCAATTTTGAGGTCAATTGGTCGGGTAGCGACAAGGGCTCCGGCATCAGTCATTATTCAATATATGTTCTTGAAAACGACACCTTACTGTACCCATGGAAGAAGAACACAACCGAGCTTTCGGCTAAGTTCAGCGGCAAAGTAGGCTCTACCTATAAGTTTTACAGTATTGCCACCGACAACGTGAGCCTTCAGGAGGAAACCCTGGGTCAATACGATACACAAACAACAATTACAGTTAATGCAGAGAGATTTGGGCAAAACAAGAAAAACATCAGCATTTGGCCAAACCCGGTAACCGACAACTTGCAACTTAAATTTCCAAATGCACCTTCAGGCATGTATGTAATAGAACTTGTTGGTGCAGAAGGCTCATTGCATCATACCGACTTGTACGAAGCATCCCAACTGCAACATGGGATCAATATTGATGTATCAAACTGCCCACGTGGCCTGTATATTTTACGCGTCGTAATTGGCAATAAAAACGAACGCTTTAAGGTAATTATAAATTAGTTTAATGCTGGAGACAGAACTTCATTAAAAGTTAGAACTTGACGTTGGTCAGGGCCTCTGATGCCTCCCAAAGCTTTCTGGCATCAGCAACATTTTTAGCCGCTTTTGTTGGTGAAACCAGTACCGGGTAGCCAAATAGTTCACCAATTCCATAAGGGCCAAAATAGTCGCCGCCTTTTACACTGGCATCGACCGAGGCACGGATTTGTGGTAAAGCGCCTTTGGCAGCAGGTTGCATGGCTCCGCGGGCCATTTTTGAAACCTGGGTCATCAACCATCCTGTTTCAAAATGATTGGCAAGCCTTGTATTTGAACCTCCCGGATGAGCAGCAGCGGCAATACAATCGATATTATTGGCTTCGAAAAAGCGTTGCAATTCGTATGTAAACAGCAAGTTGGCTAATTTCGATTGGCCATAGGCACGCATGGGAGTGAATTTTCGTTTGTTTTCAAACATCAGGTCGCTAAAATCAATTTTACCCGCTTTATGGGCCAGGCTGCTCACATTCACCACCCTCGATTTGGGTGTAGCTTTCAGCAAAGGCAGCAAATGCCCGGTAAGGGCAAAATGTCCCAAGTGATTGGTGCCCAACTGGGCTTCGAAACCGTCATCGGTTTTAATGTCAGGCGTGGCCATGATCCCGGCATTGTTCAGCAATAAATCGAGCCGCTTGTGCTCCTCTGAAAATTGTTTGGCAAAAGCTTCAACCGAAGCAAGATTTGCCAGATTAAGCTGCATTACTTGAATATCGCAGGAAGGGTCATCCTTCGATATTTCGTGTTCTGCTTTTTCGCCTTTCTCAACATTACGGCAAGCCAAAACCACCCTTGCCCCTTTCTGGGCAAAAGCTTTCACCGATTCGTAACCCAAACCACTGTTTCCACCGGTTACAATAATTGTTTTTCCTTGTAAATCAGGAATATTGTCGAAAGTCCATTTTGTATATGCCATATCTGATTATGAATTTTTTAAATAATTATGAAGAACATCAAAGGTAAACAATAGTTCAGCCTTATGAAGCAATCCTCCGAAAGAACATACACTATAAGGCTAAAAAATCTGTTCGATTTCATCAAATATTTTCATTGTTTTCTATCGAATGGTTTTGTTGTTTCGTATCGAATGGTTTTGTATCTTTGTAAACAACAAAATATTTTTCACTACAATGATACTAGAAAAAGATATAATACAGGTAGTTGGTCAGCAAAAAGAACGATTGATGACCGTATCGGCTGGACAAACCCGCGAATCCGAAATAAATATGAAAAGCATCTCGTCACATGCTTTGATCATAACTGGAATCAGACGGTGCGGAAAAAGTACGCTCATGCACCAAATGATCAAACAAACTGCTGATGATAAATCGTTGTATGTCAATTTTGAATCTCCTTTGTTGTATAATTTTTCGATGAACGATTTTTCGCGTTTGGATAATATTGTCAAGGAACTGGGCTCGGAATGGTTGTTTTTCGATGAAATACAAATGATCGGGAAATGGGAATTGTATGTCCGGCAGAAGCTCGACGAAGGCTATAAAGTAGTCGTTACGGGCTCAAACGCATCGTTATTAAGCCGCGAACTGGGCACAAAACTAACAGGCAGGCACATACAGCAGGAGCTATTCCCCTTTTCGTATAAAGAATTTATCACATTTAAGTCGCTGGAAAACAACACCGAATCAGTTCGCAAATATTTGCTAAAAGGTGGGTTTCCTGAGTACTTAAAAACCGATGATTTGCATCAATTAACTACCTTGTTTGACGACATCTTGATTAGGGACATAGTAGCCCGTTTTGGAATCAAGGAAATAAAAAGCCTGCAAAATTTGGCATCGTACCTGGTGGCAAATGTTGGAAATAGGTTTTCGGCTTCGAAACTGAGGCAGCCTTTGTCTATCTCAGCAACAAGCACCATAACTAATTGGCTTAATTATCTGGAAAATAGCTATTTATTTTCATTTGCACCAATGTATAGTTATTCAATGAAAACAATGCTTGTAAACCCCAGAAAGGTATACTGCATCGACACAGGCATGGTTGAATCGTTGTCGTTAAAGGGCAGCGAAGATTTGGGACATAAGTTCGAAAACCTAATATTCAATCATTTAAGAAGAGCAAATAAGGAAATATTCTACTTCGACAATAAAAGTGGGGGCGAGTGCGACTTTGTTGTAATGAGCCGTGGTAAAGCCAGGCAACTTGTTCAGGTTTGCTACGAGCTTACTCCCGATAACCTCGACCGTGAAATAAACGGAGCTATGGAAGCTATGAAGTTTTTTGAATTAAAGAAAGCTACCTTGGTTACATTTTCAGATAAAGACGTGTTCGAAAAAGACGATTGCACGGTATCTGTTCTGCCTGCACATGAGTTTTTATCGGAAAACAATTATTTTTGAAAACTGTTATCGTTGACTACAAAAAATAAGTTTTAAAATGAAAATCATTTCCTGGAACGTGAACGGCATACGTGCCGTAGCCCAAAAAAATTTCTTTAGCGATTTTGAAACCCTTGATCCCGACATTCTTTGCTTGCAGGAAACCAAGGCCCAGGACGATCAGGTGGCCGAAACCCTTTCACCTGTTGAAGGTTATCATCTTTTTTCCCATTCAGCCGAAAAGAAGGGTTATTCAGGAACGGCTATTCTTTCGAAAACCCAACCCCTTTCGGTAAGCAAAGGTATTGGTCTGGAAGAGCACGACAATGAAGGACGGGTGCTTTGTGCCGAGTATGAAAGTTTTTTCCTGATCAATGTTTATGTACCCAACTCGGGCAGCGAGCTAAAGCGGCTGGATTACCGTCAGGAATGGGACCTTGCCTTGTTCAACTACCTGAAGAACCTTGAAACCAGAAAACCAGTAATTGTTTGCGGCGACCTGAATGTGGCGCACCGCCCCATCGACCTCTCGCACCCCAAAGCCAACTACAATAAATTTGCCGGCTACATGCAGGAAGAAATTGATGGGATGGACCGCTTTATCCAAGGCGGATTAATTGACACCTTCCGCCATTTCTTTCCCGAAAAAACCAATGCCTACTCATGGTGGAGTTACCGGGCCGGGGCACGTGCCAAGAACGTGGGCTGGAGGATCGATTACTTTCTGGTAAGCGAAAGTTTTTTGCCAAAAGTAAAATCAGCCAGCATTTTACCCGAAATCATAGGCAGCGACCATTGCCCGGTTCAGATTGAAGTCATTTAATGTCAGAACCTCAATTCACAAGTATTTTTTGGGTTTCTTTCTGCCCCGAAACCGAGGCAGAAAGAAAATACAAACCTTTTGAAAACGAAGGATCGATTTCGATAACACGGCTATTATCAATTGTTTTAGAAAATAACTTCTGACCACTCAGGTTATTGATTTCAATGGTAACCGGTTCCTTATCAAAACTCTTGATTTCAATATTGATATGCTGTTGTCTGTTTACCGGATTTGGATAGATCCGGTTGATGATCGAACCGGTTGAAGGCCTTTCTTCTAAAGCGTTACCAGTATCGTTAATGGTTTTTGTCCAATCGAACCAAGGCAGGTGAATATTGACAGTTCGTGCCACCCCTTTTACCAACTGCAAGCGGTAATCGTAATGTGCCTTACGGGTAACTTCACCCAAATAGTTGTAATCGGTATTGCATATCACAGCAAATACAACTTCATTGGCCGGCTTTTTTTCAAGCTTAATACGGCATTCTCCGGCAAAAACCGGTTGACTGTAAACCGTTTCACCCGTTTTGGTACGGTAGCAAAGCTGGCAGCTCATGTTGGCCCCAACCGGTTGAATCGCCAATCAACACATTTGCAGATAGGCCTGATTTAAACTCGTTATTGTTTATTTTCACAAGGGTATTCACAGCCGAGGGATCGCAAGGGCCGCTTTCTGCGCCCCAAACCTGCCATTCGAGAATACCTGTTGCCTGGGGACTGATCATGTAAATCCTTATCTTATTGGTTTGGATCTTCAGCCCAAGTGCATTGTACTTGTTCAGCTCCGTTCCCATCTGACCCGCTTTTTTCCATGCAGCGCCATCCCAGTATTCAATATAGGAATCGGTTGGCTGCTTGATGCCCCCGCCATCGTCCCACCAATACACCCTGGTTGAATCGAGTTTCTGAGCGATGGATCATTCGTATTGCCCCCAGCTATATATGTTGAAAGAGGCATCGCCATTCCAATTGCCATAAGCTACTCCACCCGGCTTAACCGATGAGTTTGTGGGCTCCTTGCCATCGTTTACGGCGCTCAGTTTTTCCCACGAAGAAACATACGATGTGCTGGCGGTTGCTTTCAGGGCCAAGTTAGTCTGAGCATTTGTCCTGCTTTCGAACAATAAAACAAGAACCAGCATAAACACAAGAATTCCAGTTGTTTTCATAAAAAGGTCTATTTTATCAGTTTTAAATGGCACCCACCCATTTGATTTTGTAAAACTGATATTTCCAACAGCCTTTACCGTTCAGTTTTGTTTAAAATACTAGTATGCATGTACAAAATGGAGAGAAGGATTGAATTTGGAGTAATTTCCGGGTTATTAAGAACAAAAGAAAGAAGTATCTTTTTCGGTTTTAATACAGAAATCCAAAAATCCAAAGTGGAAGTGTTCCGGCAACAGGGAATTCCAAATCATCTTTTACAATAAATGCATTGCTAATTTCTTTAATTTGAGAGAATCCCTTGTTCTTGCCACCAATTTCAAATGTCCATTTACCATCAACAAAAAAATCACCTTTCTTTGGATAGGCAATATGGTGTTTAACTTGTAATTGATTAATAAAAAAGGTTTCCCGCAAATTTCCTGTATCCGGCAAAGTGATTGAAAGGGTATGAGCCAGATTCGGATTGTTTAAATAAATCTTTTCCGGTTTTTGCAAGGTTGCGATGCTGATTCCTGAAGGATACAGTTGGATAATTAAACACGACTCTTCAAGATAATTCAAATACGAGGTCAGCGAATTACGATGAATCCCACTTTTTAGGGCAAGGTTAGATAAATTGGGCTTAAACGGAACATTTTCAGCAATAATGTATAATAGCTGGAGTATTTTTTTTGCATTGCGAATATCAAAATCCTTTAGCTCGGCCATATCATATTCCACAATTATCCTGATAAGTTGCTGTAATCGTTGATGATAACCTAAAGCATCTTCCAGAAAAAACGGAAGATATCCCATTGATAAATATTCTCTGAAATATTGTAAGGGACGAAATTCCTGTTTGTACTTCTTTTTTATTTCCAATGGATCATCAATCAATTGATATAAAGATATTTGAGGCATATTCAACTGATATCGGTAGTTTAAGTATTCACGGTACGAAAGGCCACATAATTCATACATCAATGCACGGCGACTTAGATCGGCTTCTTCTTTTGAGATATTAATTATTGACGAACCAGTGAATACAATGATAAGATCGGGGTAAAAATCGTACAAATTTTTTATAATTTGTGCCCAACCAGGGTATTTATGAACTTCATCAAGAAATAGATATTTTCCACCCTGTTTGTAATACAAATCGGCTGTTTCCATAAACGGGTGAACAGAGAAATATAGATCATCCAAAGAAAAATAAGCAGCCTTTTCTACTGGCAAACCCAATTCATACAAGCGTTGAAGCAGTAATGTGGTTTTTCCTGTACCTCGTGCCCCTTTAATGCCAAGAAGTCGGTTTTCCCAATTGATTTCAAAGTATAAATACCGTTTAAAAGCAGTACTTACACGACTTGTTACCCTTTCTGATCTTTCAAGTAAAGTTACCATTGCATATTATATTATGCAAATATAGTATATTTTTGCACATTTACATGTGCATTTTTAATTGCATAATGCACATTAAACTAAGCATTTTCCAAAAAATAACAAGTCCGTCTCAATTGATACATGAAACGGACTTGTTTAGGAATATAAAAAATTGATGGATTACTGAGGATTGAAGCCTACACTACCAGCCCTATTTTCCTGATCGGAAGCTGAAACTTTTATGGGTGCAACCGAATTCCCAATCCTGACCAGAGCACTTGCGATTCCTGCTTCGGTTTTAATAAGTTCAGGGTTCAGCACCTGAGCATCGCCCTCGATGGCAAAATCAACTTTAATGTTGTTTAACGGAACTACGGTTCCATTAGCATCCACGAGTCGGGCATACACGAAGACAACATCGTTGCACCCTGCTTTGGGCGCTCTGCCGCTTTCGTCGATTTTCAATTCATACTTAACTGGCTTACCGGGAGTTTTCACCGAATGAGTAGCCACTTCCTTTCCCCCAATGAAAGCCCTGACCAAAAGTTCGCCTTCTTCAAATGCCTTCAGTCTAAAGGTAAATGGAGGATGACTTAGGTTTTTTGAAATAGAAGTCGTGTCGGGTTTTTGTTTTCCCTGGCTTTTCCCGTTCAGGAACAGCTCAACCTCGTCGGCATTGCTGAACACGCGCACATTCAACGGCGATTGTTCGTTCCACCAACTGGCAATGTGTACCATCGGACCACTTTGGAACAAGGCTGAAACTTCATGGGCATTGCGCTGGCTCTGGTAAAAATAATAGCTGAATTTGGGCAAACGGTCGATGCTCATGATCCCCGAAGCTTCCA
>CAZSIK010000091.1:0-3920 GCA_964606515.1 uncultured Prolixibacteraceae bacterium | reverse complement strand
CGTCGGAATAGCCCCGATTGTAATCGAACATCACCCAGTAGCTATCGGAGAAAGCGGGTACGTTGAAATTGTCGTTATGTGCCTCCTGAACATTGGTAGCCTGTTGCAACAAACGAACTTCCCCGTCGGAGAGCAGTTGCCGGCTTGAACGGTCGGCCTGTTTGAGATCAGCCCAGCTGTCCTGGCTAAAGCCGGCATTCATGGCATAATATTCCCAATCGCCATATTCCGAAACACTGTAGGGTTTTGTTGGTTTTTTGTAATGCTGAATGCGGTGTTGACGAGCCTGCAAATATACATCGTAGCCATATTCCTGCCAACCGGCCGAGTAGCATGGGTCGCCAGGATACTCTTCATGGGTAATCTTGTGAAGTGTGTCGATAAACGGGTTATCCATCCACGACTCGTTGAGCGAAAGTTCCCAGGCAATCACGCAGGGGTGGTTGCGGTCGCGTCGTATCAGTTCCCGACCGGTTTGGAAAATTTGCTGCTGGAAAGCTGAATCGCGCTTATAGTATTGCCAGCCCAAAATGGCATCAAGCACTACCAGTCCCAATTCATCGCAGGCATCCATGAATGCAGGGGAATGGGGATAATGTGAAAGTCGGACATAGTCGAAACCAGCTTCCTTGATTTTCAAAGCATCGCGATATTGAGCTTCGTTACTTAAGGCATAGCCGATGTAGGGATAGTCCTGATGGCGGTTCACCCCACGTAAAATCATTTTCTCGCCATTGATAATGAAACCATCCCTGGAAATTTCAAACTGTCGTATCCCGATACGGGTTTCAGCCTGATCGCTAAGCTGACCATTGATCAATACTTTGGTTTTCAATGTATATAAGGATGGATTACGGGGCGACCACAATTTTGGTTTGGGTACAGTTAAGGTTGAAATCTCTTCAGCGCCGGAACCTGCTTCAACGGAAACCTTTTTCGACAAAGAGCTGACAACCAAAACACTACCATCCCATATTTCGTGGCTTACCGAAACCCCTTGTTTCTTTTCTGAACTATTTTTTACATGGGTTTTAACTTGTACCAGGGCCGATTCGCTGTCGACCTTGGGATAAGTTACAAAAATGCCCCCACTGGCCTGCAGGTTGGCTTCGATGGGATCGGAAATGTGTACCTTGTTTTTTATCAGCAGAAAAGCATCGCGGTATAAACCACCGTACATGTTGAAGTCGAGGATTTTCATCGGTTTTGGCCCGGTAACCGGGTTGTCGCGGTTATCGAGTCTCACCAGCACCTCGTTTGCCTTACCCGTTAAGGCCACCGATGTGAAGTTGACCACCACCGGAAGGTAGCCGCCTTGCTTACTGATTTGTTTTACCCCATTCACCCATATTTCACAAAGGTTCATCGCCCCGTCGAATTTCAGGTAATATTCCTTGTCGTTCCCGGCCGGGAGATCGAATGTTTTCTTGTACCAGCATGTGCCCTGCCATTGGCCTATCATTACTTTCGGTTCGATTTTGGCCGTATGGGGCAAGGAAACTGGCTCCCACCCTACCCCTTCGGTCCCTGTTTGGTCGAGGGCTTCGTCGGTAACAGCAAAGTGCCAGTCGTGATTAAAATTAACCGGCTCAACAGGTTTACTGCAACTTGCCATATTGAAACTAGTCAATACAAGCAGAATAAGGCCATACCATTTGATGTGCATATTATTTATTTTTAAATGCGGTGATTCCTTTAAAAGCATTTCCTTGTTCATCGAACAAACTACGCCCAAGATAATAAATTGAAGGGTCGGTAATTAAAATTCCTTCAGGTTCCCAATAAAAAATCCCTTTCACTTTGGGATAAGTTCTTGCGATACTGTCGAGTTTGACCAAATAGTTGTACTGCCCCTCTTCTGTAGGGGGAAAGGGTTGAATGTCGAACACCCACTCTGAAGGTTCAGGATAATAGCCATTGGCATAATAAGCTGTTTCGATGATGTAGATATCCTGGGGCAGGTTGGCCGACATCCATGAAAGATTGTTTTCAAGGTCTTCAAAAGTTCCGTGCCACCAGGGGTAATAACTTTGCCCGATGAGGTCGAATTCAACCCCGAACTCAGCCAATTTACGAAAGAAATATTCGGTTACCTTTTGGTCTCCACCCTTATCGATGTGGATCATGATGGGGACAGCGGTTTCGCCATAGGCATCGCGTACGCCTTTGATCCCGGCTTTCAGCAAAGCGGTAAAACTTTCCCAATCTTCGCCGCTCTCCTTATAAATCCTGCCCTCGGGCCAGATCATTCCAGGGGTGATCTCGTTTCCCACCTGTACCATATCGGGCAACACACCTGCTTCTTTCATGGTCAGGATTACGTTTTTGCTGTAGGTGTACACACTATCTACCAGGACTTCGAAAGAGAGCCCTTCCCAGGCCTTGGGTTTGAATTGTTTTGCCGGGTCGGCCCAGGTGTCGCTGTAATGAAAATCGAGCTGCACTTTCATTCCTGTGGCTTTAATTTGTTTGGCCAGATCGATTGTATATTCCAACGAATTGCATACAGGACCCTTTCCGTTAGGATGATGAAAGAGGCGTACCCGGCCATAATTGTATCCGTTTTCTTTGAAGATTTGCAAGGCAGGTTTGGCCTGCCCGTCGATTTTAAAGATTCCTCCTCCATCTTCAAGTTTTTTCACCAGCGAAAAGTCGCCACCATAAGCAAATTGGTCCGGTTCTTCCGTTTCGGGCCCACGATTGGTTTTGCAACCCGCGAGCACGACGATGGCCAATAAGCCGACAATCATTCCTATGTTTTTTATCGAAGCCATAGTATTCAATTTTTTATCGTTTTTAATTTTTCAATGTTTATAGTACCATTAGCTTTTTTGCAACCGTTCTTTCACGGTTTTTGATTTTTATCAGGTAAATTCCCGGTTTCATTAGAGAAGATTCGATTCTGGCTTTCCTTTCCATATTCTTTGCCTCGAAAATTTTTTCCCCGGAAGCTGAAATGATCTCCATATCAACAGGCATTGGCTCCTCCCCTTCTATCAGAACAGTAAGGGTTTGACGATTAAGCGGGTTGGGATAAACAATAACAGAAAAATCTTCAAAAGTAAAACGATCAGAAGAGGCAGGCAGCTTTTCGCAACTTCCCCAACGATGGCCGATAAGGGTATCGTGGTCGGGGATGACATAGCCCCGGTCGGAGTCCCACCAGGTGGCACATGCGGCAGGTACTTTCTCGCGCGAGCCCCAGGCATTTTTGTTCATAAAATAATAAGCCCCTTCATCGCCCGGCATCAACTGAAGCGTGTGCGAAAAAATGTTGTTGCCTTCAGCTTTCATGGGTACGATGCTCCAGTTTCCGGTGCTTGTAAAGCTACCGGTAATAAAAACCCCGTTCGAGATATCGGCACCCGTCATATCCACTTTGAAAACCACATTTACCGGTTGAATCACCAAATTATTTTTAAACATATCGGGCCAGCCACCCCCGCCGTTTTTCATGAAATTCAGGTTATTACGATGGTCAAAGAAGGCAACATGCTCTTGCGAAGAACCTTGGCCCCAGGCGGTACGGCAGGGAGTGGAAACCCAGGCAGGTTCCCAGAAAATAATACCTAAGCCTCCTGCATTCTGAACCGCCCTGGAAAGGTCCGACAGGTACTTTCGCTGATTGGAGGGGCCAACAGGAAGGTAGTTGGGATCGGCCGTGTTGATGATGTTACCCAGACCGTCGATGTTTTCATTGTCCCAGAGGTACCCTGTTTCAACAATCATGGCACCGTATTTCGGAAACTTGGTTTTCAGTGCGCTAATCACGCTGCCTACTGCATTGATCGAACCGCCATGATAGGAGTAGTAATAGGTAAATCCCATGATATCGAAATCGCTCACCCCATTGGCTATGATGTTGCCATAAAACCAATCGGCTTTTGAATGGTCGGCTACATGTAAGGCAATTTTGGGTT
>CAZSIK010000090.1:3110-13443 GCA_964606515.1 uncultured Prolixibacteraceae bacterium | reverse complement strand
TCGATTATCCCTGAAGAGAAGGCCAAAGAGATGGAAACCAACCTGCCCGAGGTTCCGCAAAGCCCTTCAAACCACTTTGAGAACTTTTTGCTGGCTTGCAAGGGCGAAGAAAAAACCCGTTCGCCATTCAGTATCGCCGGGCCACTTTGTCAGGTGTTCTGCCTGGGGGTACTTGCACAACAGCTGAACACAAAGCTATTGTTCGACCGCCACACGAAACAAATAACCAACAACCAGGTTGCCAACCAATTATTGATAGGCGCCGAACCACGCGAAGCATGGAAAGAGTTCTACCGTTTATAAACCATGCCGATGATTATGGAACAAAATAACCGACGAAAATTCATCAAAGAACTCGGATTGATCGGAGGATCCTTCCTGCTTTCAACCTCGCCCTGGCTTTCGGCTTTTTCAGAACAGGAAAAAACCCACGGCTCATTGGCCCGGATTGGAGTCATCGGGCCGGGTTCAAGAGGCCAGCACCTGATGGGCTTTCTGGCTAAAAACCCGAAAGTGGAGATCACTGCCCTTGCCGACACCTACCAGCCATCGATCGACGCGGCGTTGAAAATCGCCCCCAGAGCCAGAGTTTACAACGACTACCGAAGTTTGCTCGACGATAAAAATGTCGACGCAGTAATCATATCCACCCCGCTCGACCGCCATTACACCATGGCTATCGATGCCTTTGATGCCGGCAAACATGTTTTTTGCGAAAAAGCCCTTGCCTACACGCTAGAAGAGACGTTTAACATCTACCAAAAACACCGCACTTCAGGCAAGGTGTTTTTTGTAGGACAGCAACGGCTTTTCGATCCACGCTACATTAAAGCCATCGAACTGGTGCATTCGGGTTTGTTTGGCGAAATCAGTGGTTTTCGCACCTTCTGGGACCGCAACAACGACTGGCGCAGGCCTGTCCCGTCGCCCGAACTCGACCAACACATTAACTGGCGACTGTACAAAGAGCATTCGAAAGGGATTATGACCGAGCTGGCCTGCCACCAACTGCAAATTGGCACCTGGGCCATGCGGCAGATCCCCAATAAAGTGATGGGCCACGGTGCCATCACCTTCTGGAAAGAAAAACGCGAAGTGTACGACAACGTGAGTTGCATCTACCTTTTCGATAACGGGGTGAAAATGACCTACGACTCAATTCTTTCGAACCGCTTTTACGGCCTCGAAGAACAGATTTTATGCAACAAAGGGACTGTCGAACCCGAGAAGGGGAAGTATTCTTTCGAAGAGATCCCCCCGGCACCGGCCTTTCTCCAAATGGTGAACGACCTCGAGAACGGGCTGTTCGGAACGTTGCCCTTTGCCGGCACCAGCTGGGTACCCGAAACGGCCAACAGCAACAAAGGCCATTACCTGCTCGACAAACGGCCTGACGATGATGGCACCGGCCTGATGCTGCAGGCTTTTGCCGAGGCTGTCATCACCCGTGAACAACCCGAATTGATCGCCGAAGAAGGGTATTATGCCACGGCTTTGTGCCTGTTGGGGCATCAGGCCATGGAAGAGGAACGTATGGTGGCCTTTCCCGACCAGTTCAAGTTAAACTATCTGAACCATCAACAAATAACGGGATAAGCCATGAAGGAAATTGTTATTTCACCGTTACGAATAAAAAAAGAGCTGATCACCCTGCTGACCATCTTTATCATCGGCCTTATTGCCAACGTGATTGCAATTGTTATCTATAAGACCGGCTGGAGTGAAACCATCACTTCCGTTCCCTATGTTCTGTTGTTTACCCTTGTGGTTTACCTCCTATGGTCCTTTATCAGGATCATTGTCTGGTCGATCATCCGTATATTTAAACGTTAGCCCTTTTCCCGCCCGCGATGCAATATACCGAAAAATGGTTCGATGGGAACAGGCGGCTCCTTTACGCCTGGTTTTCGGCCATGCACACCAGGGTCGATCTGGTGGTACATGCCGGAGAAGAACGGACCGACCTGATCAGTATCGCTGGTAAAACCGAAAAAGAGATTAGCCGGATTGAAGCCTTCGCCAATCGGTTCAACAAGCAGAGTGAGCTGTCTCAGGTAAACCGGCAGGCTTATAATCAGGCAGTCCCTGTATCGAAAGAGCTGTTCTCGATGCTTGCCGATTGCCAACAGTTTCACCGGCAAAGCTCGGGGTATTTCGATGTAACCGTTAATTCAATGAATAGCCTTGCAGGCGGAATGAATTTCCTTGAATTAGATTCAGCAGCAAAATCTGTGAAGTTTCATCACCGCGACCTGCTGCTCGACCTTTCAGGCTACCTGAAGGGTTACGCCCTAAGCAAGGTGGTGGGGCTATTAAGATCAGGTGGCATCGAAAATGCACTGATCAATTTTGGCAACAGTTCGGTATATGCCCTGGGAAACCACCCGCATGGCAAGGGGTGGAGAATCAATTCAGAAGACAAAGGAATAACCAGCGATCTGGCATTTTGCAACGAGTGCCTTACCACCTCAGGTTTCCGCGAAAACCGGGAATGGCCGGTAATAAATCCGTTGACCGGAACAACACTTGGCAAAGGAAAACAAGTTTCAGTACTCACTTCCGATTCAACTGTGGGTGAGGTAGTTTCAAAAATTGCATGTATGGCGAAGGAGGAAGAATTAGAAGAGCTTCTTAAACGCTTTAATGCTCAAATAGCCTAAACACAATATTCAGAAAATCAATAATTAATCGATAAATAAATGAAAACCAAAAACATTCTTGTACTGTTGTCCCTTTTAGTGGCCCTGCCTGCCCTCTCGCAGGAAAAATGGGAGATGCTTTTCAATGGTAAAAACCTTAAAGGTTGGAAAATAGTAAATGGCACAGCCGATTACCAGATTAACGACGGGATCATAACCGGTATCTCAAAGACGAATTCCCCCAATACCTTTTTGGCAACCGAAAAAAACTATAGTGATTTCATCCTTGAACTGGAATTTAAGGTCGACCCGAGCCTGAACTCAGGCATCCAATTCAGGAGCAACAGCCTAACAGAGTATGAAAATGGCAGGGTGCATGGCTACCAGTACGAAATCGATCCCTCGGCACGTGCATGGAGCGGGGGTATTTACGACGAAGCCCGCCGTGGCTGGCTTTACCCGCTCGACAAGAACCCCGCCGCAAAAAGCGCCTTCAAACCGGGCGAGTGGAACAAGGTCAGGATCGAGGCCATTGGCCACCAAATCCGCACTTGGCTGAACGATGTAGCTTGTGCCAATATCCTCGACAACACCACGGCTTCGGGCTTTATTGCCCTGCAAGTACACTCAATTGGCAAACCCGAACACGAAGGGAAAACCATACAGTGGAGAAACATACAGATTTGCACAGAGGATTTACAAAAAGTGGCTCGTCCCTACAATAAAGAGATTTATCAGGCCAATTGCATCGACAATACCCTTTCCGACGAAGAAAAGGCAAGCGGCTGGAACCTGCTTTGGGATGGAAAAACCAGCGAAGGCTGGCGTGGGGCAAAACTTAAAGAATTTCCCACCAAAGGATGGACCATAGAAAATGGGATCATGAAAGTAGCCAAATCGACCGGGGGCGAATCGACCAACGGGGGCGATATTATCACCACCAGCAAATACCGCAACTTCGAACTGACCGTTGACTTTAAAATTACCGAGGGCGCCAACAGCGGGATCAAGTATTTTGTTGACCCTGAGTTGAACCAGGGGGCCGGCTCATCCATCGGTTGCGAGTTCCAGATTCTCGACGACCAGAAACACCCCGATGCCAAACTGGGCGTAAAAGGCAACCGCACGCTGGGTTCGCTGTACGACCTGATCGCGGCGCCCGAAAACAAACCCTTCCGGAAAGGCTTTTTCAATACGGCTAAAATCATCGTGCGCGACCAGAAAGTAGAACATTACCTCAACGACATCAAGATAATTGAATACGAGCGCGGCACCCAAATGTGGAAGGCTTTGGTGAATTACAGCAAATATTCGGTATGGCCAGCCTTTGGCAAAGCTGCCGAAGGGCACATCCTGCTTCAGGACCATGGCGATGAAGTATGGTTTAAGAATATTAAGATAAAGGAATTGTAACTACTTGAATTGAAACTGTATGAAGTTCGATTTCTTCCTGTGGCCCTTCTGTGTAACAAACAGTTATAATTTACAAGGAGGACCACAGGATTTTTACAACAAAGCCACTAAAACTTACTGGTTAGAAGATTGATTCCCTATTCGCTTATTGGTTCTGATCTCAGATGAATTCAGATTTTCCAATTGCGTCCCTTCTTCTATTCTTTTTAAATGACAAAACAACAATTCACCGTTTTTCTCATCTCTCAGATGCATTCCGTTCCCCTGACAATAATTATAAAACTCACAATCGGCACATATTCCGGTTTTTGTCCAGCTTTTATCCCTGAATACCAAATATTTATGTTCCCAAACTTCCCTGAAATTATCCCGATAAATATTTCCTTGAATGAAATTTTCCCGTAGGTTGGGACAGGCTGAAATGGAACCATCGGCCAGGATTGAAGCAATATTGATTCCCGCACGGCAAATAAAGAAATTGTCACGGACTTCCCGTTCGTAATTCCCTAAAAAGCCTTCGCAACCATAGTTCAATTTAATTCGCCCTTCCTTCCTTGTTTGTACAATAAAATCGAACAATTTTTTAAATTCATCTGGTTCCAATTGAAGTTCTTTATGTTCTTTGGCCCTTCCTATCGGGAAAATGGTAAAAACTCTCCATTCTTTAACCCCTTTACCGATCAACAACTCCTTAATTTGTTTTAATTCATTGAAGTTTCTCTGGTTGACACAAGTAACTACATCATATTTCAAATCGGTGATGGCAGGCAATAGACTAATAGCCATAATTGCCGAAGAATAACTTTTGGTGGTTCCCCTCAGCCAATTGTGGCTATCTTCGCAACCATCGAGGCTTACTGTAATTGCGCGCAAACCCGAATTCAACAAGGAACTCAAACGATCCTGAGTCAACAGCATCCCGTTGGTAACAATACCCCAGGGAAAGCCTCTTTTGTACAAGCCCAGTCCAATTTGCTCCAGGTCTTCTCTTAGTAAAGCTTCTCCACCGGTAAGCACGACCATCGTATTGTTTGGGTCGACAATTTCAATTATTTCATCAAGGGCTTTAAAAAAATCATCGGCAGGCATATCCCTGTACGCAGCATCCTTTTTACAATCGCTTCCGCAATGAAGGCAGTGCAGGTTGCATCGCAAGGTGCATTCCCAAAGGATATAATTCAGCTGATGGATTTTACTTTCATTGTCCCTATACTTTCTGAAAAGGTTAAGGGCAATTTTCTTTCGTATCGGAATTTTTCTTACAGTCATTTTTTGGGGGTCAACTTCACATCCAAATTCTCATTGGTTTCTCCAAGATACCAATCATTGTCGCCACCCGTATATTTTGAATCGATGAATTCGACAAGGGTATCAAGATCGTAAAAACTGCCCCGTTCACCTCCATCAACATCCATAAATTCTATAGTATACGATTTATCTTCAGGAAATCCATATGGATCAACAACCTGATATTCACCTTTCGCGTTGGTAAAACTGGTGTCGTTCTTCATGACAACCTGTATGCGCTCAACTGGCAGGTTGGTTTCGGCAGAAGTGACCTTACCGTTTACGGTAAACTTTGCCGAGGGGGTGCCGTATTCATCCCTGGAATCGCACGATGAAGCAAAACCTAAAAGGGATAACAATCCGGCAAGAATCCAATTGTACGTTTTCAAAATTCTGATTTTCATCTTATTTATTTTTATTCTTCAAAGATGTACTTTCAATGTATATGGTTGCTTTTGCATAATAATCTTCCATGTACTTTCTTTTAATCATCATGAACGCCCATTTTGTTTTCAAAGTCCTTAATCACTTCATCAAGTTCATCACCGAAAACGGATTTCGCATTTTCGTAAGTTTGATTGCCAAAAAACTCAATGAATTTTTCACGTCCAAATTGATCAATCAATTCTTTAACAAACAATCCTGAAAGCGGATAAGTCAAATTCTCAGGATAATTTTTCCAATTGGCCCAAATCTCCCGTATGGATATTTTTTTGTTATTAGCTTTTAACCAATCTTTTACAATTTGCTCTTTGTTCTGATTTGTTTGGTCAAAACATACTGCCGTACCTTCATTGATCAATCCAGTTAAATTAATAATCCGGGTAGCATAGTTTGAAATAACATGGGTCATTTCATGGCCTTTTGTTTGCTGATAATGAGAATGTACCAAACAAAACCGAGGGTCAGCGAATCCCAAACTGGCTTTTAACAAATTCATTGCATCCTCTCTTGATTTCCAAACAAAAAAATCAATTTTCTTTGGCAATTTACTATTAAAGAATAGATTGATGTTCTTAAAAGCCTCTTCCCTTGATGAAACATAGCTTTTTAGATCAGAATCACTCATGTTCTGAAAATGAAATCTAAAATTATCAGATTCAATAATTTTCCAATCCTTGTAAAAATCGTCAAATCCGAACAACAAGATTCTTCTGTATGCAAATTGAGTAACATTTTTAGTACTATTTAAATCGAAACACTCTTTAGTCGATATCTTCGAATTGTCATAATCCTGAAGCATAAAATAACAAGTACCTAAATATACAAGGGCCCATGCCTTACGCCAAGAATTGTTGTTATCATATTTTACAGTCGATTCAAGAAAAGGCATTGCATCTTTAAAGTTTGCCTGATCGGTATAAGAACGGCCTATAATTAAATTTAAATCAAGATTATAGGGATCATTTTCAAGAAGTGGTTTTGCTTTTTCAATGGCTGATTTTAAATCTTGTGAGCTGTACAATTTCCACAAATCGTCAATTGCAGAATTTTGTCCAATTGAAATCAAACTTACCAGAATTAAAAACGATGTAAATAATTCTCTCATAACATTTTAATTAAAATGGGTTTCGTGTGTTTTTATTAATTTGCCTATTGGGCTGCTTTTAGTTCCATGCGCATTTCAAAACCATTTTTAAATGTCAATAATTATCATCTTAATTCAATATGAACCCTATTCTCGTAAATAATTCAACGATTAATATACAAAACTAGCTCATCCTTAAAAACAATCCAACAATCAGGGTTGTTCCAATGAGTTATGGTTAAAAGAGCGTATCAATTCCACTTCATTTTTACTTACTTGTTTTAACGCAAAACATTCATCGTAATATCTGTCTCAATAATTATAATTCCAACGAATCTGAGGCCATCTCAGTAATTATTTCATTTTTAAAGCTGTATAGTTTTACATGGGTTTGAGAAGAAGCATCATTGTTCTGTGGGGTAATAATTACAAAATTCATGGCTGAAATTGTGTCTAAAGAATTATGGTCAATCCATGTTCCCGCATTCGCATAAATTGATTTTTGTCCAAGATGATTCACTGAGGTTTCGATTTTTGGGACGTGAGTATGTCCAAAGACAACGATCCTAACCTCTGAATCGGGATTTAAAAAATATTGGTTTTTTGCCTGATTATCCGACTCACTAGCACTAGCAGAACCAACAATCGCTTGTAATGCAGGAATAACGACTGATACATGGTTGTGAGCTTGTCGTTTCACCCAGTTATCCTGGATGCCATTATAAAGAGCAACGTCAATAGATCCTCCCGGGCTTTTTTGAAATGGCAATAAATCATTCACCGCATAGGTGCCGGTAAATCCATCCACGTTTGTAACAATAATCGGCTCATCAAATTTATTGTCGATCCTAAGGTAATTCAATGCCCAATTCCATAAGTTCCAATAAGCAAACAATAAATTCTGACTGGTACTGCCTGAAGTATTTTGAGTTACAACAGGGATGGTATCCCCAGTGGTTGGATAACCCTGCGATACGTGAAGTGCCGCTATTCTGGTAAAAAAGTAGCCCGGGGGCGTTATTGTACCAGGTGCAATATCCTGGTTCGAAAACGGGTCGGGCGCACAGAAGAAATTGTAGCGGTGGCCGTGTTCAATGGCAATCTCAGGATACGCAACGGGAGAGTAAGTACCCAAACCCAGTTCCGGATCACGTGCCTGGTTAATTCCCGGAAGTACAAGTTCAACACTGGATTCACTAATTGTTAAATCATGGTTTCCGGGAACATAGGTAATTTTGATTTTTCCTTCCTGAATCATGTTGTTTAAAACATCAAATACTCCTTTATTGCTTGCTGCAATGCGTTTCACAAAATCTGCCTGATCTTTTCCCCGATAGGTATTTATAGGAGCCGGTACAAACCATTCATCCAACAAATCTCCGGCAATAACCAGTTCTTTAACATTAGGCGATGCTTTTATCAGCTTAAGAAATTTCTCAACAGAGGGAAGATGCTCCTTACACTCGGAATAGGCCAAATCAGCACCAAGATGCAAGTCGCTTATAACCACAATCATGTTCCTTTCAGAGCGACCGTTGTTAAATACATTTATCTCGTTATCAAAATCGTCTGAATTTTTACAGGAAGAAAAAATGCTTATCAACAACATCATCACCCACACATTTCCAACTTTTGAATGAATCTTCATAACTTATTTTTTTTTTAATCCTACTCGTAAAGCTTTTCGGAAACCGCTCTGCTTGCATACAAATGCTGTTTTTCAAATATACTAATTTGAATAGTAAAATATTTTTTTTCTTGAAAATATCGAATTTTATGAGCTTTTCCCCAACTTTTCTTCTTGAGCCGTTTTTTTCAATCCCAATCCAATCAACTTGAAGTATTAATAACAAAAAACCCGACTTTCAAAGAAAGCCGGGGATACCGTTTGTGCCCAGAACAAGACTCGAACTTGCACACCCTTGCGAGCACCAGCCCCTCAAGCTGGCGTGTCTACCAATTTCACCATCTGGGCATTAATAAAAGAACGTTGGTTCTTGACTATTTTTAACGGCTGCAAAAGTAAAAATTTCCCTTTTCCTGCCAAAGCTTTTATGAAAAATGTTTCGCATTATCTTTCAATTTCTTCTTTAAAATTGGTTTCGATTACGATTCCCTTAGGATTTAAAACAAAACTCGATTCCTTTACTTTTAAGTAACCGGGACTCACCATCGGGTCGAGTGTAAAACGCCCCGTATTAACCGAGGTAGGTTTAATCACAGTTTCTTTGCGGTATACCATCAGCACGTTGCCATTTTCGAGGCGTTCCTCGCGTTGGGGCTCACCCAGGGCAGTTACCAACACTTCACGCCCTTCTCCCAAGTACTTCTTCGCGAGCTTCTTCTGTGGCGAACAAGCCATCAAAGCCGTGACAAGAAATAACAAAAAGATGGTTCTGATCATTTGTGTGATTTTATTCCCAGCGAAAGTAATGATTTACAGGTTGAAAAAACGTTAAAAAGTGTAGAAGATCTTAAAAAGAAGTGATCCTGGCGGGGCTCGAACCCACAACCTGCGGCTTAGAAGGCAGCTGCTCTATCCAGTTGAGCTACAGGACCCTTTTTTGCCCAACGGACCCCAAGGTCTTATTCCCGTTCCCGTTTTGCGGCTGCAAATATAGAAAAGCAGCATTACAATTCCTAAAGGTTTTCATTCTTTTCCAACAGGTATAGGGTATCACCCTCATTTTTTCTCTTTACATGGTGAAGCCTGCAGGCATGGTTTGACACCATCTCAAGCGATTCGATCAGGGCCAGGTTTATGGGTTTGAGCTCCGATCCAGCCTGTGGGTGCAAGGTACTTAGTTGAAGGTAAAAATCGGGACTAACCGGGGCATAACGATTCAGGGAAGTATTGAAATCGACTGCATTCCGGGCTTCTTCTTTTAAAATAGGGCAAGCCAGGTACCTTTTGTTCCCTGTCTTGTCGTACGATACCGAATTTCCGAACAAGCGGCACACCAAAGCCCGATAAGGATAGCTACCACAGCGGCCCACGGCATGGTCGTCGTAATTATACAACAAGCAAGTGCCCCCAGCTCCTTCCTTGAATAACCAGTATTTTTGATCGATAAGACCTTGATCGTAATAGTGTAGGGCCAGTGGAAGAAATTCGATGGGACTGGCTGAAATATGTGTTCCATGACAGCATAAGCCACAACCAGGGGGACATTGAATGTTGCTTTCCCTTATAAAGTTCGTATTTAGGGCATCCAAACGCGAATACACCTTTTTAACTTTGTTTGCCAATTTTCGTAACTCGCTTAATGGCATACAATAAAGGATATTTGTTTATCGAAATAACAGCTGAGTCACATCAAAAAGATGTTGTTCTTCTGACAAAGTTTCACCATTTCGTCGGGCCATATTGATGACTGGACTTCGCCAATATGGGCTTTTTGTAGGAAGAACATGCACAATCTTGATTGCCCGATACCTCCGCCTATCGAAAGGGGCAGTTGGTCGT
>CAZSIK010000090.1:0-3051 GCA_964606515.1 uncultured Prolixibacteraceae bacterium | reverse complement strand
GCATCTGATGGAACAAAAGCGACTTCCGACTTTCGGATCCGGTAATGTCAAGCTGACGGTTCAGCGCATCCTTGTCGACACGGATTCCCATTGAAGAGATTTCGAACGAACGGCTCAACACCTCATTCCAGAGGATAATGTCGCCGTTGAGCCCGTAAAAGCCATTATCGGAACGGGTGGTCCAATCGTCGTAATCGGGGGCGCGGCCATCGTGCTTCATGCCATTCGACAAAACCCCGCCAATTCCGATGATGAAAACAGCCCCATGTTTCTTCGCGATTTCATTCTCGCGCTCGAAAGGGGTTTTTTCGGGATACATGGCTAAAAGTTCTTCTGAATGAATAAAAGTAATGGCTTCAGGCAAAATGGGGTTTATGTTGGGAAATTCTTCACATATCTGGAATTCGGTACGTTTAAGCACCTTGAAAATCCGGCATACCACATCTTTTAAAAAATCGAGGTTGCGCATCCCGGCATCGACAGTAACTTCCCAGTCCCACTGGTCGACATACAAGGAGTGGATGTTGGTCAGTTCTTCATCGGCCCTGATGGCATTCATATCGGTATAAATACCATAACCGGTGGGGATGTTCAACTTACCCAAGGTCATTCGCTTCCATTTGGCTAAAGAATGCACCACTTCAGCGGTTTTCCCGTCGAAATCCTTGATGGGAAAATTCACTGCTCTTTCCGAACCGTTCAGATCGTCGTTAATCCCGGTACCTTTCAGAACGAACAATGGTGCAGTAACCCTTCTCAGCCTCAATTCAGCAGCGAGATGAGTTTGGAAGATGTCTTTGATCATTTTTATCGCCTTCTCGGTCTGTACCGGGTCGAGCGAGGGCTTGTACCCTTTGGGTATGGTCAGCTTCATAATTGCTTCGCTTTATTCGATTTTTTATTTCTACATGACAAAAATGACTTTTTTTCTTGAAAATAGAAAAAAAATCAATCTTTTCGCTGCAAAAATAGAAATTTTATCAACAAATGATCTTTTTTTGACTAAAATGAGTTTTGCAAATAGCCTAAAGCAAGGGTTTTTCGTTTTGAAAATCGAAAAAAGTTTTGCGCATCAGGTCGGCCAACCTCAAGCGGTAATTGATGTATGAAGAAAGGTGTGAGGTATAGGCATTGTTCAATCGCTCGCGTTCAAGGGCGAGGGCTTGGCTATCGATATCTCCGTCGGTGAAGCGGGCGCGGGTAATTTCAAAGCTTTTCTCGGCCACACTTACATTTTTTTCGAGCAGTTGCAGCCTTTTCAGACTGCTGCTCACTTCATCGACAAGGTTAAGCACCTCGCGTTCAATCGCCCTTTTAACCACTTCCTGCTGGTAAAGGTTTTTTTGCATCCGGGCCTGGGCGGCCCTCACCAGGGCTTTGTTTTCCCCCCAATCGATGATCGGGATGCTCAAGGTAATACCCACCCCATAATTTTGTGGCCGTTCAAAAAAATCAGAAACAGAGCTGTTGAGCGATTTGTCAAGGCTATTGTCCATGTCCATTTTGCTGACCCCTATTTTTTCGTAATAAGCCGAGACATTGCCTTTTATCATTCCCTCAGCCTTTTGCCTTTTGATACTCATCCGGTTCAATTCTACCTGGATTTCCTGTTCACGGATTTCCAAACGGTTTTGCAAGGCCAGTTGTACGGCTTTCACCGGATCGACCATTACCACTTTGTAATCAAGGTTTTTATCAAGAACTACGCTATCAGAGAGTTCTATACCTATGAGTTCCTTGAAATAGTTCAGCGCCGAACCCTGGTTAATGAGGGAAAGGTCGTAATTGTTCTGGGCCTCGGCCAGGTCAACCTCCATCTGCAGGGCATCTACTTCTCGAATCAAACCAGCTTCATATTTATTTTTGGCAATTTTATAAGCTTCAGTTTGCCGATCGAGATTCATCCGGGCTATTTCTTCCCTTTTTTGCACCGAAAGCAGGTTGTAATAGGCATTGGTTACATTGTACACCAGGTTCAGCTCCTCGCGTTTTAATTGTTTTTGCGATTGCTCGTAAGCCAATTCGGCCTGTTTGAATGCGGACTTAATGTTGTTGTAGCCATACAGCGCATCGATGGGTTGGGTAAGCCCCAGCCGGGTGTTCAGGTTCATTAAACGCTTGTTGTCATTCAGGTCGTCGGTATTGGCTAAGCCGGTCCTGATGTAAATGTTCCCGTCGGTAGGCAAAGGCTGGTTGATTATAAGAGTTCCAAGGTAATTCAATTGCCGGACTGAATAAAAGGTGATTCCCGAACTGTCTTCAAATTGACGGATGGTTTCGGTGTATTCAGGCGAAGTAAGGTTCAAGTCGACATGGGTTTTAAACCGGCTGGTGGCCGAGCGGAGGTTGTACTCGGCAATCTTCAGGTCCTGTTTCAGGCTAAGCATTTCGTAGCTTTTCAATTTGGCTACGCTGATGCTTTTGTCGAGGTCGAGAAGATAAGTTTCGGCAAAAACGGGTAGAACAAACAAGGCCGAAACAACAATGATAATTAGGCTTCTTATTCTCATGGCTTTATGAATGATTACTGGTTCTGATGTTAATTTTATCCGAATCGATCAGCCCATCTTTAATGTGGATGATCCGGTGGCTGTATTCAGCAATTTCACGTTCGTGGGTAATCACGATTAGGGTATTGCCTTCGTTGTGCAATTCATCGAACAAGGCCATGATTTCGACCCCGGTTTTCGAATCAAGGGCACCGGTAGGTTCATCTGCCAAAAGGATGCCTGGATTGCTAACCAAAGCCCTTGCAACGGCCACCCTTTGTCGTTGCCCACCACTCAATTCAGAAGGTTTATGATTGACCCTTTCGGCCAGCCCAACTCTTTTTAAGGCATTCATGGCCCTTTCGAAGCGTTCATTTTTCGGGACACCGGCATACATCAGGGGTAATTCCACGTTATGGAGCGAACTCATTTTAGGTAATAAGTTGAAATTTTGGAAAATGAACCCTATTTCACGATTGCGCATCCTCGAGAGTTCATCATCATCGAGCTGGCTTACATCGAGGTTATTGAATAAATATTGCCCACTGGAAGGTGTATCGAG
>CAZSIK010000089.1:0-13453 GCA_964606515.1 uncultured Prolixibacteraceae bacterium | reverse complement strand
ATGCGCAAAGCATCAATGTCCAGTCCCGAATCGGTCTCATCTAAGATGGCCAGTTTGGGTTCAAGCATGGCCATCTGGAAAATTTCGTTCCGCTTTTTCTCGCCCCCCGAAAAGCCTTCGTTCACCGACCGGTTGGTCAGGTTAGAACTGATTTCGACTACTGATTTCTTTTCCTGCATCATTTTCAGGAACTGCGATGCGGTAAGCGGTTCTTCGCCACGGTATTTACGGTGCTCGTTCACGGCTGTTTTCAGGAAATTCACCATGCTGACACCGGGAATTTCGATGGGATACTGGAAACCAAGGAACAAACCCATGCGGGCACGCTCTTCCACGGCAATATCAAGCAGGTTCTGTCCCAGAAAATTGATTTCGCCTTCGCTCACCTCAAACTTTTCATGACCGGCTAGCACATTGGCCAGCGTACTTTTGCCCGAGCCATTGGGCCCCATAATGGCGTGTACTTCGCCAGGTTTTACTTCGAGGCTGATCCCTTTCAGGATTTCCTTCCCCTCAACGTTTGCGTGTAAATTCTTTATTGTAAGCATATTGTGTCTTGTTAATTGTCCAAACTTTTTCTTTCGATACTTTTTGCGTTAAGCCTTGTTACAACATCTTTTCCAGTACTTTTCTCAAGTTGCAGTCGCGCAGCTTTAGCAACATTCCCACCGCTTTTTGCTACTTTTTTGTTTTCTGAAAATGTTTTTGGCTCTGTCTTTTTTGAAATCTCTGTTGTTGAAGCCTCAGCCAACATGTTTAAAACAAGTTCAATGTTTGTCATGTGGTCGCGCAGATTCTCTTTCTTCAAGTCTTTGAACTGCTTATATTGCTTTGTGGTAAAACCACTCCAGGCCTTCGTAATTTCATCGGTTAAAATTGCATATTCTTGCCCTTTTTTCACACCACGGTTGTCCCATTCATCGGTTAGTTCTTTACGAATTTCGATACTTTTCAAGCGCTGGTTCACCCATTCTTTGCTATAGCCCTTCCGAAGATAGGTCTCCATTAACCTGTCGATGCCGATCTCAGGATCTTCAATTTCATCAATACGTTCGCGGCCAACCCTTGCAAGCCACATTTTGAACGGTTCTGCCTTAGGAGATGGAATGCTCTGGATTAGTCTGAATAGCTGCTCTGTATCTGCTACATCGGTTAACCTCATTTTACCATCGGCTGCAACCATTTTCAAACCGTTACAATTTGTAACGGTTTCATTTCCCTCATCTAAAAGCCTCTTCTTTAGAACCCTCCAATAAGTTTGAGGATTTTCGCTTTCGGTTAAGACACCCACCACATCCACAATCGAGAAGTACCATTTTTCCTCTTCCTCGTCCCAATGGGTGCGGATTTGCTTCTCGTTGAACAGTTTTATCGCATTGTCTTTGGTCATACCTGTTTTATTTGGGCTTATCCAACACTTCCTTCGAGACTGATCTGCAATAGCTTTTGTGCCTCAACAGCAAATTCCATGGGCAGTTTGTTGATCACCTCCCTGGCATAACCGTTCACAATCATCCCAATGGCATCTTCGGTATCGATACCCCGCTGGTTGCAATAGAAAATCTGGTCTTCGCTGATTTTTGAGGTTGTGGCTTCGTGCTCAAGGATTGCGGTTTTGTTGGCACATTCGATATAAGGAAAGGTATGGGCACCGCATTGATCGCTCAATAGCAGCGAATCGCATTGAGAAAAGTTACGGGCATTATCGGCTTTAGCAGCAACTTTCACCAAGCCACGGTAGGAATTGTTGCTCACCCCAGCCGAAATTCCTTTCGACACAATGGTGCTTTTGGTGTTCTTTCCGATATGAATCATTTTACTCCCTGTATCGGCTTGTTGATGGTGATTGGTGAGGGCCACCGAGTAAAACTCGCCCACCGAGTTGTCGCCAAGCAACACGCAGCTTGGGTATTTCCAGGTAATGGCCGAACCGGTTTCTACCTGGGTCCACGATATTTTCGAGAAATCGCCACGACAAATGCCCCGCTTGGTTACAAAATTATAGATGCCCCCTTTTCCTTCCTTATCACCAGGATACCAGTTCTGTACCGTCGAGTATTTCACTTCGGCCCGCTCCATGGCGATGATTTCGACCACAGCGGCATGAAGCTGGTTCTCGTCGCGCTGTGGAGCGGTACAACCTTCAAGATAAGACACATAACTGTCCTCGTCGGCCACGATAAGCGTACGCTCGAACTGCCCGGTATTGGCCGCGTTGATGCGAAAATAAGTCGAAAGTTCCATGGGGCAGCGCACTCCTTTGGGAATGTAGCAAAACGAACCATCGCTAAATACGGCCGAGTTAAGGGCTGCAAAATAGTTATCGCCGGCTGGTACCGCGTTGCCAATGTATTTCTTCACCAGATCGGGGTATTCTTTTACAGCTTCGCTAAACGAACAGAAAATAATGCCCCTTTCTGCAAGGGTTTCCTTAAACGTGGTTTTCACCGAAACACTGTCGATAACTGCATCAACAGCCACGCCCGATAAAATTTTTTGCTCTTCAAGCGGGATCCCCAACTTGCTGAAGGTTTCAAGCAATTCAGGATCAACCTCGTTGAGGCTTGAAAGCACTTTCTTTTTCTTTGGGGCCGCATAATAAATGATTTCCTGAAAATCAATGGCTGGGATTTTCAGGTAAGCCCAATCGGGCATGGGCATTTCTTTCCACCTTCGAAAAGCTTTTAGCCTGAATTCGAGCATCCATTCAGGCTCCTCCTTTTTGGCCGAAATGGTACGGACAATCTCCTCGCTCAAGCCCTTTTCGATAAACTCGGTTTCAATGTCGGTATAAAAACCGTATTTGTATTCCTCGTTGGTTACTTTATCTAATATGATATCTTGTTCGGTCATAAGCCTATTGAATTTTTATTGAATGAATAATTAAACAACATTAGCCACCAAGGGTTTAAAATTCTTGCAAAGATAGCAAAGTAGTCTTACTTTTACCCCTTTGAATAGAATAACACACTTAAATGTCTTAATTGCAATGACACAAGAAAAACGTAAAGTTACCCCTATTTCCGATTTGGGTGAATTTGGATTGATTGAAAGACTGACAAATAACATAAGCATTAAAAACAGTTCTACCTTTAAAGGAATAGGCGACGATTGTGCCGTGCTAAAGTATGGAGAAAAACTGCTCGTGGTCACTACCGATCTTCTTACTGAAGGCATCCACTTCAACCTGATGTATGTACCAATGAAGTATCTGGGTTACAAATCGGTAATGGTGAACCTGAGCGATATTGCCTCCATGAACGCGGAACCCAAACAAATTACCCTGTCACTGGCCATTTCCTCCAAGTTTTCGGTTGAAGCGCTGGAAGAGTTCTACGAAGGGGTTTATCTTGCCTGCAATGAAACCGGAGTTGATTTGGTTGGCGGCGATACCACCTCGTCGTTGACCGGACTGACCATCAGCATTACCGCCATCGGAGAGGTTGAACCCGATAAGATCACCTATAGGAGCGGGGCACAAGTGAACGACCTGATCTGTGTATCGGGCGATTTGGGGGGCGCTTACATGGGTTTGCAATTGCTCGAACGCGAAAATGAAGTGTTCAAGGTGAATCCCAATCTTCAACCCAAGTTGGATGGATATGACTACATTATTAGTCGCCAGCTTAAACCCGTTGCACGTCTCGACATGATGAAGGTATTTGACGAGCAAAAGATTAAACCCACCGCGATGATCGATATCTCGGATGGTTTATCTTCGGAAGTGTTGCACATCTGCAAAGCATCGGGTGTGGGGGCGAAAATTTATGAACAGCGCATTCCCATGGACAACCAGGTAAAAAACCTTGCCCTTGAAATGAATTTTAACCCACTAGTTGCCGCGCTCAATGGTGGCGAGGATTACGAACTGCTTTTTACCGTTCCCATCAGCGACCACGACAAAGTACGCAACCACCCCGACATTACCGTGATCGGGCATGTGGTGAATGCTTCGGAAGGCACGGTGTTGGTAACCTCAGGAAGTTCAGAGATCGAACTAACGGCACAGGGATGGAACCCGCTGGCGGAAAACACTATAGCATGAAGAATTTATTGATTTTTTTATTTATATTTTTTATTTATCATGATGTTTCTGGTCAGCAGTACTTTCATTTTCGCTATTTTCCAGTACCAGACAAAGTTTGCACCTGTTCCGATTCAATGATTACCGAGTATCGGCAAAATGTACTGGAAGCAATCGACGAGGCCGTTCTGAACCGCAAAAGGATAAGGCCACCGCAGGAAAAAAGCGAAGACTTCCTTCAACAGGTAAGCCGACAAATTAAAAAAACAAGTACCGAAAGCACAGCATTAAAAAAAGCGGCCATCGAGGAATACCGTAAGAAAATTGAAATAATGCATTTCCGTCTGGCTACGGCCGATAAAAAAGAAAAACCTCGCTTAAAGAAAAAAATTGATAAAAAGCTTGAACGGTATTGTAAAAAATATTCCCGGAAGCAAACCAAAATGCTCCAGAAACACATCAACGAAATGGCACAGTTACGCCCCTGGTTTTCAGAAATGATCAAAACCAAAAACGATTACCTACCCAATGAAAAAATGTTGACAGTTGCCGACTTCGATCTGTACTTCTTATATCTTGAAAGCCTGGGTAAGGTATATGATTTCAGAATGCAAGCATCGGAAAGAAGTTCAGAGTAGGATTTTTATAAAATCCGTGTATTTGGTAGAGAAAAAATCTGTTATCGTTTGATGATCAAACAATCCATTTCCAACAAAATGGAATATATTTGTTCATTGTTCATTTCAAAAAAAGACCATCCAATGATCACAAAACCTCTGGGAATAAAATCTAAACTGTTTTACTTGCTCTTTATTCCGTTTTTTCTTGTTGGCTGTCAAAAGACCGATAGCTCCATCACAAGTTTAAAAATGATGGAAAGGGGCAAAACCATTGCCGTACCCACCGGTACTGTTGCCGACCAATTTGTGCTGAACCGCTTGCCCGAGGCCAAGATCATTTATTTTAACAGCGTTCTCGATTGCGCCCTTGCAGTTCTCGAGGGAAAAGCTGATGGGGCTGCATACGACAAACCGATCTTAAAAAATATTGCCTCAAAATACGAGGGCTTAACCGTATTGGATGAGCTAATAATCGACGATCAGTATGGTTTTGCTGTACGGCTCGATGATCAAGCGTTAAAAACAGCAATCGATGAAACCCTGTCAGAATTGAAAAAAACAGGGCTTTACAAGGACATGTCAAAACGCTGGTTTCCTGATAAAGGGGATCTCGGGCCAATGCCTTCTTTAGAAAATACCAATACTAATGGTATTCTCAGGTTTGGGACTGCGGCAGTTACTGAACCCATGTCGTTTTATAATTCTGAACATGAGATTGTGGGTTTTGACATTGAATTTGCTGCTTGTATTGCCCAAAAATTAGGGAAACAACTCGAAATAGTCGATATGGAATTTGGCGCTCTCCTACCCTCTCTGATATCAGGTAAAGTGGATATGGTTGGGGCAGGCATGTCGATTACCGAAGAGCGTGCAAAAAAAGTTCTTTTCTCGGAATGTTACTATCCTAGTGGTATCGCACTTCTTGTAAAAAATTCGACTGAAAATACTACTTCTGAAAATCCAAAAACCACACAGGAACTTGATATTTCCCAGAAGAAAATTGGTGTTTTAATGGGATCGGTTTACGATTCCTACGCCAATAAAACCTATCCCCAGGCTGCCATTTTTCAGTATCAGAATGTACCGGATATGTTAACCGCCCTGACTTCCAAAAAAGTGGATGTAGCCTTTTTTGAAGATGCCTGCCTTAACGAAATACTTCAAGGCAATTCTAAAATCGATGTATTGAAAAAGAATCTTTTTACCGTACCCATTGGCGCAGGTTTTCATAAAGAAAACAGCGAGTTGCGCCTAAAGTACAACGAGTTTCTGAAAGAAATCCGTTCGAACGGGCAATACGATGACATTTGTTCACGCTGGATTGAAGCCGGGCAAAAAGAAATGGCAAAGGTGGAAGGAAGCAGTAAAAATGGCACCTTGACTGTTGGCTTGTCGAGCGATCTGGGATTTCCTTATGTCGGAGTAAAAGATGGACAAATTATAGGCTTTGAAATTGAAATGGCCGAACGCTTTGCCACTTATCTTGGCAAACAACTGGTAGTCTCGGATATGCCTTTTGGAAGCCTGATTGCTGCACTTTCGACCAATAAAATCGATATGGTCCACTCTTCAGTAATGATCACGGAAGAGCGAATGAAACAAATCGATTTTTCAGATCCTTATTTTGAATCGGGGGGTACCATAATCGGACTTAAGGACGAAAAACAAACCCAGGCTCAAGCCCCCTTGCTCACAAAACTTGAAGACATTGCCGACAAACGGATCGGAATCCTGTCGGGTACCGTTTTCGATAAATACTTATCAGTGAATTTTCCACAGGCAAATGTATTTATGTACGATGTAACCACCGACATGATACTGGCCTTGCAAATGGGAAAGGTCGATGCTATTTTTATGGATGTTATCAGTGCTGGGGTAGTAATGAAAAAGAATCCCGATTTCGCTATCTTAAGCAAAGAAGTGGAAAGCAAACCTTTAGGGATCGGATTTAATAAAAAAGACAAGGAATTGCGCGATGATTTTAACCACTTTCTGAACGAAATTAAAAGCAACGGCATTTACGATGAGGCCTATAAGCGTTGGTTTACTAACGACCCTGAAAAAGCCATCATGCCAGAGTTAAATCTGTCTAAAAAAGGGAGAAAACTGGTTGCCGGCGTTGCGGTTGCTGATTTGCCCTACGTGGCTTATATGAACGAAGAGTATGTAGGTTTCGATATTGAAATACTGAAGCGTTTTGCTGTAAAACAGAATTATCAACTCGAATTCCTCACCCTTGAATTTTCCTCCTTGATTGCCGCGCTGCATTCAGGAAAAGTGGATATGATTACCGACGGGATTGCCATCACTGCTGAACGGTCGAAACTCATCGATTTTTCCGATCCCTATGCCTATTTTCAAACTGCGGTGGTAACCACAAAAAAGAACATGCCTGGTTATAACGAAGAACAGCAAACCAAGAAAAAATCTTCATTTTTTGAATCGGTCGCCAATAGTTTTTATAGCAATATTATATTAGAAAACAGATATTTATTAATTCTCAATGGCTTAAAGGTTACCCTTCTTATTTCGATTCTCTCTGCTCTATTTGGCACACTGATCGGTAGCATCATTTGCTATTTCAGGATGTCGCGAAAAAAATTCGCATCCGTTTCGGCCAGGCTGTTCATCGACCTCATCAGGGGAACTCCGGTGCTGGTTTTGCTGATGATCATTTTCTACGTAATCTTTGCTTCTGTTAATATCAACCCGGTTCTTGTAGCTGTTATTGCCTTCGGGATCAATTTTGGCGCTTATGTTTCAGAAATGTTTCGCTCTTCAATCGAAAGCATCGATAAAGGTCAATGGGAAGCCGGTATCGCTTCCGGGTTTTCCAGGGTTCAAACCTTTCTTTATATCATCATGCCCCAGGCCTTGCAACGGGTACTGCCAGTATATAAAGGCGAATTCATCTCGCTGGTGAAAATGACCTCAATTGTGGGTTATATTGCAGTGCAGGACTTGACCAAAGCAAGCGATATCATCCGCAGTCGTACTTTCGATGCCTTTTTCCCGCTCATCATGGCTGCTGTAATATACATAGCCATTGCCGCTCTGCTTACCTGGGGATTAAGCTATATTGAGATATCAGTCGATCCGAAAAGAAGAAGAATTAGAAAATAAAGGAAAAAGAACATATGATCACCGTTAAAAACCTTTCGAAACATTATGGCCATCTGGTTGTACTGAAAGACATCAATGCCGAAATCCATAAAGGAGAAATCATCTCAATAATTGGCCCTTCGGGAACTGGTAAAAGTACTTTCTTGCGTTGCCTCAACCTTCTCGATAAACCCACCGGCGGCACCATTATTATCGATAATGAACCCATACTCGATAAAAAAACCAATGTTCCCAGAATTCGACAAAAAATGGGCATGGTGTTTCAGTCTTTTAACCTTTATTCCCATCTTACTGTATTGGAAAACCTGACCATTGGCCCGGAAAAACTATTGGGAAAAGGAAAAGACGAAGCGCAAAAGAAGGCTATCGAGCTATTAAAGCTGGTTGGACTGGCTGAGAAAACCTATAACTTTCCCGATGAATTGTCGGGCGGACAAAAACAACGGGTGGCTATAGCCCGCTGCATGGCCATGGAACCCGAAATCCTTTTGTTCGATGAACCCACATCGGCCCTCGACCCTACCATGGTCAGCGAGGTTCTTTCTGTTATCAGGCGCCTTGCACGCGAAGGTATGACCATGATCATCGTCACCCACGAGATGGAATTCGCCAAAACTATTTCAAGCCGAGTTTTTTACATGGATGAAGGGATTATCTATGAAGAGGGCCGTCCGGAACAAATATTCGACGATCCGCAACGCGAAAAAACCAGGGCTTTCATTCACCGGATCAGAAGCATGAATTTCCCGATTTCAAGCCCCGACTACGATTTATATGCCTTGCAGGCTGAAATGGAATTGTTTTGCGAAAAACACATGGTACCCAAAAAGGTAGCAGGAAGAGTTATTCTACTTGCTGAGGAATTGCTTTGTTTGCAAACCGACTTCTCGGACATTAATTTCAGCCTTTCTTTCTTTGAAAGAGATGGCGGGGTTGAAATGGTATGCGAAAGCAAAGGAGAACCTGCCAACTTATTGGAAATTGGTGATGAGATCAGCGTTTTACTGATAAAAGGACAGAGCAAAAGTGCTGATTATGCATACATTAATGGAAAGAATACCGTATCGCTGAAGATCCGTGAAGGATAAAATATCAGCAGAAAAACAAAGTATAAATAGAAGCGGGGCGGTGTCAAAAGTCAATTTATCGTGCTTTTTCAATTTGTGACTGTTTAATAATCAGTTATGGCTCACACAGAGAAACATCGAGTAGTCACACACCACAGAGCGCCTTTTGAGACAGCCTCTTCAATTTATTCCAATATTTCAAGGGTCATCTTAACATCCTTAACTGGCCGGTCGGCTCTTCCAACTTCCTGATAAGCAATAGAATCAATAACATTAAACCCTTCGATTACTTCGCCAAAAACGGTATACGATCCATCAAGGAAAGGCGTTCCCCCCAAGGTGGTATAAGCCTCCATTCTTTTCTCGCTGATCTGAAACTGATTGATGTCGACACTTTTCTCGGCTTGCTCCTGTATCGAAACCATAAGCTGGTTGATGCTGTCTTTTTTACCTTCCTGTTGCAAGCGGTTTACCAACGACTGGTTTTGCCTGAACATTTTCATTCCTTCTTCACGCACTGCCCTGAACCTTTGTTGCTCGGCAAATTGTTGAAGTTCTTCGGGCTTATATACTTTCCCATGAACGATATAAAACTGCGAACCCGACGATTTTTTTTCAGGATTCACATTATCACCTTGCCTGGCAGCAGCCAAAGCACCTTTTTTATGAAAAAATTCGGGCTTGATTTCGGCATCGATTTGGTAACCCGGGCCACCTCCACCAAGCATTTTCGACGACGAAGCCCCTTTTGAGTCAGGATCTCCCCCTTGTATCATAAATTCTTTGATTACACGGTGAAAAAGCATACCATCGTAAAACCCTTCCTTCACCAATTTGATGAAGTTGTCGCGATGTAATGGGGTTTCATTGTATAATTTGATCTTCATGGTACCATAATCGGTCTTTAATACAACGATTGTTTCATCGCCACTTTTTGAGTTGGTATTGCCGCACGAAATGATCATTGCAGCAATCATCAACACCGATATCAATAATTTTGCCTTCATGTTTTTCTTTTTTGAAGGCGTAAAGGTAAAAATTTTTCATTATTTTTAAATTTGAACCGGAAACAGTTTTTAACTATAAAATATTCAATAACATCATGGTACACAAACTTATTGTTGATCAGGAAACCCGATTGATACAAATGCAGATTGACGATGCCGAAACCATTTTTACTGCAATCGATCAGAACCGCGAACACTTATCGTATTGGCTGCCATTTGTCGGCCAAACCAAAAGTGTTAAAGACACTTATACCTTTGTCAAATCGATAGTCGATGGAATCGAACGAAGGCAGGAAGTATTCACAGCATGGCATCACGACGAATTTGCTGGCCTTATTGGTTTAAAAGATATCGACTACCTAAACCGGAAATTGGAAATTGGGTATTGGTTGGTTAAAAAAATGACAGGGAAAGGTATTGTAAGCCGTTCGGTTGAAAAACTGATACGGTATGCATTTTCAGAATTGGAAATGAACCGGATTCAAATCAAATGTGGGGTAGGTAACTATACCAGTGCTGCTGTACCTAAAAGATTGGGATTTGTTTTGGAAGGAATTGAACGTCAAGGAGAAAGACACATAAGCCGCTATATCGACCTTGAAATATTCAGCCTTTTGAAAAAAGAGTGGATTGATTAATTCAAATTTAGAATTGCTCGTCAAAGAAATCCCGACTTTCGTCAACAAAAAACATACGTTCATCAACAGAAAACATACGTTCATCAAACAGTTCAAAAATGGCGATATCAGATTCGATAAAAATGCATAGCTTTGTAATGCTTAATCAAAACCAGTTTAATTTTCTCTTTTCCAACCACACACCCCAAGCGCATAAGCTTAACTTCAGCCGGGAATCCCCAATTTCCGGCTTTTTTTATTTTATATATATTTGAATATCAAATATTTCTACGATGTCCCCAGCCCGTAATTTTGCCCTTTTTCGATATTCTGGTTCTCCATTCAACACCACCTCTCCACCTTCGACCAACATTTTGGCATGACCACCAGTTTCGGCAATCCGAAGAAATTTTAACAAACGGATCAATTCAATGTATTCTCCGCTCAGCTGAAATTCTTGCTTCTTCATATTCTCATTTTAAAGATTCTTTTTGCGCTTTGGGTAGTTGATCAAACACTTGTTGATACGAATGGTCGATCCACTCTCTAATTTGTATATCCGTTATTTCGCTGTCGATCGATACTGTGTTCCAATGTTTTTTACTCATGTGATAACCCGGTTGAACAAAGGGAAATTGCTCGCGAAGTTGCACGGCAAGCTCTGGGTCACACTTCAGACAAAGGGTAAAATCGCCTTCAAGACTCATTAAAAGGAATATTTTCCCATAAACTTTAAAAACCAGGGTGGTTTCATCGAAAGGAAAACTTTCAGAAACCCCTTTCTTTTCAAGTGCATATTCACGAATCGATTCCAGGTTCATAATGTAATTCTTTAATGCTGATACAAGCTTCCATAATCATATCGGAAACAAACATCCCCTTGGAAGTCAAACAAATATTCCGGTCTTTATACTTAAGATGATCCGAATGTAGAAATTTTTCGGCACTTTGTTCGAAGTACGTGGCATAAGATTCACCAAATAATTTTCGGATTGCATCGGGTGAAATTCCATTTTTAGTTCTTAACGATGTGATTATCATATCGTTAAATTTATCTTTTTGTGTCAGCACTTCCATTTGCCCGGTTTCTTGCCCGGTCTCAACCACCTTGAGATAATGTTCCAGGTTGCTGATATTCCAATATCTTGATTTACTGTTGAATGAATGCGCAGATGGTCCCATTCCCAAAAATTCGCTTTGGTCCCAATACGAACTGTTGTGCTTCGATTCGAAACCCGGCAGGGCAAAATTGGAAATCTCGTATTGATTAAACCCTTTTTTTTCAAGATATTCTACCATTACCTGATATTGTTGAAAACTTTCTTGTTCCGAAATTTCGGCTATACTCCCCTTAGCCAACTTCTTTTGTAAAAGGGTATCTTCATGATAAGTAAGATGATAACATGAAATATGCTGGATATTGAGTTGCGTAGCCTGTTCAAGGTTTTCTTTCCATTCTTTGATTCCAACACCAGGCCAGCCGTAAATCAGATCGATGCTAATGTTATTAAAACCCAGGCGTTGTGCGTTTTTTACCGAACGAATTGCCTCGAGGGAATCGTGTCTACGATTCATTTCCTTCAAGATGGGTGTATCGAACGACTGGATACCAATACTCAAGCGGTTAATGCCTAAATCGATCAAATTGCTTAAATAGGCTTCTTTCAAATCGTCGGGATTGGCTTCAACAGTAATTTCAGCGAGTTGATGGGCAGTAAACACAACCTTTACTTCTTCAAGTAACGATCCGATTTGCTCAGGCAACAACAGCGAAGGGGTCCCTCCACCAAAATAAACGGTGCGAATTGTGGTGTCGTTCAAATACATTTTTCGTCGGATCAACTCTTTTTTAAGGGCATCGACCAGCCTTTCCCTGTATTGGAGCCTTGTAGAGCTGAAAAAATCGCAATAGCTACACCGGGTTTTGCAAAAAGGAATATGAAAATAGATCCCCGCCATGAATTGATTCTGTTTAAAAAAATATTTGATTTCAATTTATTCACAATTATTCTGAAATTTGCCGAAAACCTTTTCAATCTTTTACATGATGAACAGAAATTATATTTACCTGATTATTTGGATTTTAGTTATACTATATGCCTCGCTGAGTTCTCCCGATGACATACCTAAAATCGTGTTGTTTTCTCATGCCGACAAGATAGTTCATTTCCTGATGTATTTCGGTTTGTCGATATTACTGCTAGTTGCATGCTTTAGAAACAGAGTTCAGTTGAAAAGCCTGATTCTTTCAACCAGTATTTCCTTCTTCGTGGGATTATTAATGGAATTTCTTCAATACTCGCTTACTACAACCCGTTCTGCTTCGGTTTACGATATCCTTTTCAATTTTTTAGGTTCATTTACAGGAGTATTAATGTATCGTATTCTTATTTCAGGATCGGCATTCGATAGAATTATTTTTAAAAATTAATGGCTTCTCCCGAAATTTCAAAATCTTCAATAATATCGAAAAGATTGGTACTCTTATAAAAATTGATCAATTCACTGCGAATATGAGAAAACCTCCGATGAACTGGGCAGGTAGTAATATCCTCCGAGAAACACGAACAGGGCTCTAGCCTGATGATACAATTATTGAAATAATCTTCACCATCAACATGAACTACAATATCATACAATGTAATATCTTCGGGCTTTCTACCCAAACCAAAACCTCCGTGAGGCCCTTTTGTGGAACTCAGGATTTTTTCCCTTGCCATTTTCTGTAAAATTTTTCCCAAAAATGGGGAAGGAATTCCGAGGTCTTCACTGATTTTTTTAATTCCAATCTTTTTATTATCAGTGGCATAATTGGCCAGGTAGATCAACGATCGGATTGCATATTTACAGGTATTCGATAACATTTTTTTTTATATGATTTTAATTGCTTTTTTTCAACAACAGTTCAATGAATTAACCGGAATTTTTTCAATTCTCCTTTGGTGCCTTCCTCCTTCAAAATTAGCCGATAAAAACGCCTCTACTATGGCAATAG
>CAZSIK010000088.1:13619-13948 GCA_964606515.1 uncultured Prolixibacteraceae bacterium | reverse complement strand
TAATTCTTTTAAAATTTCCAGGCGCTTGGGCCACTTTTCAAATTGGTCGATCTGCTTTTCGAGTTTGAATAAACCATCAAATTTGGAGCAAATCCACTTGTTATCGTCCCTGTCGTTATATATGTATTTTATATGGTTGCTGGTTAAACTGTTGATCCTACCGGGACTTCCTTTTATTATTTTGTATTGATCAGTGTTGGTGTTGATTAACACAATCCCATCAACATAAGTACTTACCCAGAGTATGGAGTCAGAATCGAGCAATAAGGAATTGATCCCCGATGTGTGATATACAGCTTCATCCTCGGGTTTGTATTTCCAGTGACTGA
>CAZSIK010000088.1:0-13609 GCA_964606515.1 uncultured Prolixibacteraceae bacterium | reverse complement strand
TGGTTTTTAAGTCGAAACGATCGAGCCCCTGATGGGTGCCGATCCAAAGCCTTTCTTGTTTGTCGATTGCGAACGCGTTAATTAAGTTATAAATAGGTTCTTCCGATGAGAGCCCGTCGTTTTTCCATGAGTTGATAATGCCCTTACTTTCTGAAAATTGGATCAATCCCTTGTTGCTCCCAAGCCAGAAAATACTTTCGGGATATTCTTCAATGGCATTCACAACGATTTGTGTTTCGGAAATACTGTTGCCCTCAAGGTGCAAAAAGTTGGTGAAATTGTTTTTTTCAGGATTAAAGCGCGCCAATCCATTTCCTGTACCCACCCAAATCCTGTTTTTTGAGTCGAGAAAAAGGGTGTAGCATTGTTCACTCGGCAAACTAAGGGAATCGTTTGTGTTGGGGTGAAATTGTGTAAAAGCAATTTTGCTCCGGTCGAACCGGCTTAAGCCGTTTTCAGAGGCAAACCACAAGATGTGTTCATGGTCTTCGAGGATGAAATTCACAAAATTGCTTGAAATTGTACTTGAATCGTTTGGATCGTGACGGAATTCAGTGAATTTGTTGCCATCGTATCGGCAAACCCCCATGGCTTCAACCGAAAACCACATAATTCCAAGATGATCCTGGATCTGTGTCCTCAAATTATTGCCAGGAAGACCGTCTTCATACGTAATTTGTTTGAAGCGATAACCAAAATCCTCCCCAAAACCTGTTAATCCCAAACCCATGATTGGAAATAGTAACAAGCATAAGATTTTGGCCAATTTCCTCATTTCATGATAATTTAGAAACATAACCAACCTGAATAAATTATATGGCGATTTAGCTTAATCAACCCCCATTTCTCTTCAAAAGTAAGAAAAAAGAGTTATTTATGCTTAATTATTGAATCCTTTTTTCTGGGATTATAATTGAACGGTGTTTGAACTCCTCTCGCATTTTTAACAAACAAGATGTATTTACAGACAATATCCCCCTGAGAATACAATGATACATAACCCTTGAAAGCTGTTTTTTTGCTTTATTATTGCATCTGTAAAAAAACCATTTAAGAAATAACTATGCGATTAAAATCTGTTCTATCTGTTTTCTTTTTTGTTCTGCTCTTTTCAAACAACCTTGTTGTGTTTTCACAAAACCGATTGGTGATTCAGGCCGAGGAGGGCACCTACAGCGGGAAAACCGATCAGCAACATCCTGGATTTACTGGTTCCGGCTTTGTCGATACTGAAAATGCAGTTGGAGCGTATCTTCAAATTGAGTTTAGTGTTAAAGATATCGGGGAAACAACCATCCATATATTTTACGCACATGGGAAAACCGACGACCGCACGGCTTCGGTTCATCTAAACAAGCAATTGTCTGTTGCTTCGCTTTCGTTTCCTCCAACAGGGGCTTTCACTTCATGGTCTGAAATTCAGGCACAAGTTGTGCTGGTTGCCGGAACCAATGTGCTCAAATTGATGGCTCTTACCTCTGGTGGATTGGTCAATATCGACAAGATAGAAATTGAAGGTGAAGCAGGCCCCATCCAGTACAAACTAAACCTGAACATAACCGGAGGGGGAACGGTGAACGTTTCGCCCAATGCTGCGTACTACGATGCCGGAACTGTGCTTGCCCTTGATGCTGTGGATACCGACTTGTCTCGTTTCGACCACTGGGAAGGAGCTTTATCGGGAACCGAAAAGCACCAAACCCTTGTCATGGACAAAACACAAACCGTGAAAGCTTGTTTTGTGAAAACCAAAGCTTCGGTTTACCATTGCTCGCCCAACGGCAACGATGCAACAGCCGACGGTTCGTTCGAAAAACCTTTTTACAACGTGCAAAAAGCCATTGATCTGGCTTCGGGCGGTGACACCATCTATTTAAAAGGAGGACCCTATAACTATTCAACCCGGATCAACATCAACCAAAGCGGCGATGAAAAGAACAGCATCGCACTTTTTTCAATCCCAGGGCAAAGGGCCATACTCGATTTTTCTTCCATGGCCGATGCTGATGCCAACCAAGGGATTCGCCTGACCGGGAGCTACTGGCATTTCTTTGGCTTCGACATAAGCGGGGCCGGCGACAATGGTTTGCTCATCGAACGCAACAAGCCTTCAGGTGGTTCGTATTCCGACGTAGCAGCCCTCACCGACCAAGCCCATCACAACACCATCGAGTTTTGTAATTTCTACCGCAACCGCGACTCGGGGCTCCAGTTGAAAAACCTGGCCGAAAACAACCGCATCGTTAATTGTGACTCGTATTTCAACCGTGACGCTTCGGATGGCGATGCCGATGGTTTTGCTCCTAAAATGACCGTGGGCACCGGCAATTATTTTTATGGTTGCCGCGCCTGGCAAAACTCCGACGATGGATGGGATCTCTACCTGAAATGTAAAGATGATGGCTTCCCGCAGGATATGGTTACCACCATTGAGAATTGTTGGTGCTGGAATAACGGCTTTCTCGAAGATGGATCCGAGAGCGAAGGAAATGGCAACGGCTTTAAACTGGGCGGTAGCGGCGACAAAGACGAACGCCACGATGCCGTGCTCATTCGGTGCCTTGCCTTCGACAACCTGCAAAAAGGGTTCGACCAAAACAACAACATGGGCAACATGACCCTGATCAACTGCACCGGTTTTGCAACACCCTACACATCGAACAGTAGCCATTACACATACCGCATCGACGGGACTACTTTGCCTAAAGGAAAAAAACTGATTGAAATCAATAATCTGGCCGTTTGGGATGGCGAAACCAACCGGAAAAAATCGAAATGGGCCTTATGTGAAATGTTGGGGGGACAAGCTTCAACCTGCAATTATCAGGTGGCTGACAGCAACTTTGTTTCAGTAGTCCCAGATGGGGTCGATGCTGCACGAAAAGTCGACGGAAGCTTACCCGATATTGATTTCATGAAAATAAAACCGGGCAATCAACTTTTAATCGATAAAGGCACCCTGGACGAGAAGACCTCTTTTTTGGGATCAGCACCTGATTTAGGCTGTTTTGAAGCTTTAAACACCTTGGGTATTACTTTAAAAATGATTGGAAATGAGTTTGTTGTCTATCCAAATCCCTGTCGTCATCGAGCACAGGCCATAGTGAAAAATTGCGGTTTTGGAAATCTGAATTGTAAAATTTTTGATGAAATGGGCAGGGAAGTGTTCTGTTCTTCAATTTGGTCGGATGGAGAGGAAATAAAAACCTTTGAACTACCTGTTAATCAATTAAGGCAAGGGGTTTATTTTTTGGTTGTTAAAAACTGGTTCAAGTCGTATTCATCGAGACTAATAGTGCTATGAACTTTCATGCCAACCTTTTTTTATTATTGAGGAAGATTATCTTTATTAGATTCAGGTTTTTTAACAGTTTACTAATTCAATTATTCCCGGCAATTTGGTAGCTAAGGTTAAAATGTTGTATTTTCGCCCCATAAACAACAATTATCGTGAAAGAAAATTTAGTTATCATCCCAACCTATAAAGAGAAAGAAAACATTGAACGGATCATCCGTTATGTTTTCGACCTCACTGTCGAGTTTCATGTGTTGATCATCGACGATAATTCTCCCGACGGAACTGCCGATATCGTAAAAAGGCTTATGGGCAATTTCCCCGAAAGATTGTTCATGGTCCAAAGAGAAGGAAAATTGGGTTTGGGTACAGCCTACTTGCGGGGATTTGAATGGGCCCTTGAACATAACTACCAGTATGTCTTTGAAATGGATGCTGATTTTTCGCACAATCCCAACGACTTGGTCCGGTTGTATCAGGCGTGTAAAGAAGGTGCTGATGTGGCCATAGGTTCCCGGTATGTTTCAGGGATTAACGTGGTGAACTGGCCGCTGGGAAGGGTGTTGATGTCGTACTTTGCTTCAAAATATGTCCGGTTTATTACAGGGATGAAAGTGTATGATGCTACTGCCGGTTTTGTTTGCTATCGGGCCGAGGTGCTCAAAACGATCCCGCTCGATCAGATCAGGATGAAGGGATATGGTTTTCAGATTGAAATGAAATTCACTGCCTGGAAATACGATTTTGCAATCAGGGAAGTTTCAATTGTATTTACCGACAGAAAAGAAGGAACCTCGAAAATGAGTGGAGGGATTTTCAGCGAAGCTCTGTTTGGGGTGATGAAAATGAAATGGCAAAGTTTATTCAGGAGCTACAAGAAGTAAATAGTCATGGGTCAATATTCATTCGGAATCTATGATACGACTTATAAAAAACGCGACCATCATCAATGAAGGAAAAATAGTTCATGGGAATGTGTTAATCAGCGGTGATTGGATTACAAAAGTTTCATCCGAGGAGATACAGTGTACTCCCGATGAGGTTATCGATGCCACCGGTCTTTTATTATTGCCCGGGCTTATCGACGATCAGGTGCATTTCAGGGAGCCTGGCCTCACGCATAAAGGCGATCTTTATACCGAATCGAAAGCGGCCGTTGCCGGTGGGGTCACTTCTTACATGGAAATGCCCAACACCCTGCCACAAACCATCACCCATTTGCTGCTTGAAGAAAAATATGCCCGGGCTTCAGAAGTTTCACTGGCCAACTACTCTTTCTATATTGGAGCAACAAACAACAACCTTGATGAAGTGTTAAAAGCTGATCCTGCAAACGTTTGTGGGATAAAATGTTTCATGGGTTCTTCAACCGGAAATATGTTGGTTGAAGGCGATGGGCTGATCAGCCTTTTCCGAAATGCACACATGCTTGTGGCAACCCACAACGAGGAAGAAGCGATTATACAAGAGAATACAAAGCATTATAAAGCCTTGTATGGTGAAGACGTTCCTTTTGGGATACATCCTTTGATAAGAAGTGCCGAAGCATGTTATGCCTCTTCGGCAAAAGCCATCGATTTGGCCGTTAAAATGAATACCCGGCTACACCTTTTGCACCTGTCAACAGCACGCGAGATGGATTTGTTCAGTCCCGGCGATGTTCAGGGGAAACAAATCACCAACGAGGTTTGTGTTCACCACCTTTGGTTCGACGACCAGGATTATGAAAAACTGGGCAAGTTCATCAAATGGAACCCTGCAATCAAAACTGAAGCCGACAAACTGGCGCTTCGCGAAGCCCTTAACTCAGGGTTAGTCGATATTGTGGCTACCGATCATGCTCCCCATACCCTTGAAGAAAAGTCAAATTCCTATTTTAAAGTCCCTTCGGGCGGCCCTTTGATCCAGCATTCCTTGGTTGCCATGCTCGAATTGGTTCGGCAATCGGTTTTTTCTTACGAAAAAGTAGTTGAGAAAATGTGCCATCTGCCCGCACTGCTTTTTCAGGTTAAAAAAAGAGGTTTTGTTCGTGAAGGCTATAAAGCCGACTTGGTGTTGGTCGATCCCAATTCTTCTTGGGAAGTAAACGAGGCCAATATCCTCTATAAATGCAAATGGTCGCCGTTTGAAGGGATCAGGTTCTCCCATCAAATCCATTCAACCTATGTGAACGGGAACCTGGTTTATAATCTTGGAAAATTCAATGAGTCGATCAAGGGAGAACGTTTGTTGTTCAGCCGTTGATCAATATTCATCCGAAACATCCGTAAGTACTTCGTAGCCACTTTCGGTAACCAAAATGGTGTGTTCGTACTGAGCCGAAAGTTTATCGTCGATGGTTCGGGCTGTCCATCCATCTTCACGATCAATTTTTGTACGCGATTTTCCCTGGTTGATCATCGGCTCAATGGTGAAAATCATGCCGGGCAAGATTTCCGGTCCGGTATTTCGCCTCCCGATGTGTTCTACCTGTGGATCTTCGTGAAAATCGATGCCAACTCCATGTCCGCAAAACTCATATACCACCGTATATCCTTTTGCCTGAGCGTACCGGTTAATGGCAAATCCGATGTTGCCAAAATAACTTCCCGGATAAACCTGGTCGATGCCTAAGTTTAAACAATGCCTGGCGGTGTCGATCAATTCTTTGGCTTGTTTCGGAATTTCACCAATCCAAAACATTTTGCCGGTATCGCCATAATACCCATCTAAAATAGTGGTGACATCGATGTTGAAAAGGTCGCCTGGTTTTAAAATTTCTTTTTCCGATGGAATGCCATGACATACCACATTGTTAAGCGAAATACAGGTTGCCTTGGGATAACCCTGATAGCCTAAAGGAGCAGGAATTGCACCATGATCGCGGATGAATTCTTCCATCAAACGATCGAGATAGGCTGTGGAAACCCCTTCTTTAAGGTGTTCCTCGATAAAGAGCAAGGTCTCACCGGCCAGTTTGCAACTTTTCCTGATCCCTTCAATCTGCTCGCTATTTTTTATTATGATTGCCATTGTCTAAAAATTTGGCTACAAAAGTCGACATTAAGGTTGGCATTTCAAAACCAAGATTTAATTTTGTAGGCTCAAAACCGATTATTTAATTATGAGTCAATTTGAAATTCGCCCCGATGCACCCCGGATTTATCAGGAAAAACTTCGTATCAGATCGTACCATACCGATATCAGAAGAAAATTAACCATCCCGAAGTTATGTAGTTTTTTTCAGGAAATTGCAGGTAATCATACAGTTGCTTGTGGAGTGGGTTGGAAAGAATTGCAACAAATGAAGATGTTCTGGGTGCTTTCACGAATGAAAATTAAGGTGCAACGCTATCCTGAATGGCAGGAACTGGTTACAGTTAAAACATGGTCGAATGGGATGTCGGGCTTGTTTGCCATCCGTAATTTCCTGATGATCGACGAGTCGGGAACTCAAATTATCAAGGCGGTGAGTTCATGGCTCATGGTTGGCTCTGAAACAAGAAGGCTGGTCAGAGCTGATGAATTTATGGATGGTTTTCCCCTTTCCGAAGAGCGTTTATTTGATGCGCTGCCCGATAAAATTCCCCCCTTGCAGCAAGCAACAGCTTTCACCGCCGCCGCAGTAAACTATACCGAAACCGACATGAACCTACACATGAATAACGTATGTTATATCGAAAGGATGATCAATAGTTTTGATTTTGATTTTTTGCTACAATATGAAATGGACGAGTTCGAAATCAACTTTATTAAAGAAGCCATTCCTGGCGACCATCTCATGGTGCATACTTCTCAAACCAGCCCTCTTTTCGTGCTTGGAAATATTACTTCTCCATGTGAAAAAAACGAATATGTAAGGACGGCCATAAGGTGGAGAAAGATTGTTGAATAAATACTATCTTGTGTACCGATTCTAGTTTCTACATGCTCATAAAACTGATTATTCATGGATGATTCACAACAAAATGAAAAAATAGCCCGGTTAATTGCCGAGAAAACCAATCTTGGATTTAATCAGGTGAAAAATACAATCCTGCTGTTGGCCGACGGAGCGACAATACCCTTCATTTCCCGGTACCGAAAGGAATTAACTGGTAGCCTCGACGAAGTACAAGTTGCTTCAATACAGATTCAATATCAGCAACTTGTTGAATTAGAGAAAAGAAAGCTTACCATTTTGAAAACGATAGAAGAACAGGGAGTACTTACTGAAGAATTGAGAACCCTGATCCTGTCGACTTACGATTCAACAAAGCTCGAAGATATTTATTTGCCTTTCAAACCGAAAAAGAGAACAAGGGCTACTATCGCCAGGGAAAAGGGCCTGGAACCACTTGCTAAAATCATCATGGGCCAAAACGAAAGGAATATTGAACACCGGGCCGAAGCATTTGTGAAAGGTAATGTTGAATCGCTTGAGGAGGCCATGGCTGGTGCCCGCGACATAATTGCCGAATGGGTCAGTGAAAACAGCAGGGCTCGCGATATGCTCAGGTTCCTGTTCAGGAAAAATGCATTCATTGAGTCGAAAGTCATCAAGGGAAAGGAAGCTGAAGGACAAAAATACCGCGACTATTTCGATTGGAATGAACCCCTGAAGCGCTGTCCCTCACATCGCTTTCTGGCCATGCGTCGTGCCGAAAAAGAGGAAATCCTGAGGGTCGGTTTACAGATCGACGACGAACAAGCACTCGACCGTTTGTATCAATTCTTTATCAGAACAGAGAACCAATCAGGAGAGCAAGTAGCCCTGGCAGTGAAAGACAGTTACAAACGACTTCTGCTCCCCTCGATCGAAACCGAGTTCCTGCAAGAATATAAAGATCGGTCCGATGATGAAGCCATCCATGTGTTTGCCGAGAATTTGAGGCAATTGCTCCTGTCTCCACCATTGGGACAAAAACGGGTACTTGCCATCGACCCTGGTTTTCAAAGCGGGTGTAAAGTAATATGCCTTGACGAACAAGGAAACCTTCTGCACAACGAGAATATTTTTCCGCATCCCCCGCAACGTGAAGTGCGTGAAGCAGCAAGAAAGCTTTCCACGATGGTCAGTGCCTATAAAATTGAAGCGATTGCCATTGGCAATGGAACCGCGGGACGTGAGACCGAACAATTCATTAAATACATGCGCTTCGATAAAGAGTTGCAAATTTTTATGGTCAACGAGGATGGGGCTTCGGTGTATTCTGCCTCGAAAATTGCCCGCGACGAGTTTCCCAATTTCGATGTCACAGTCAGAGGGGCTGTTTCAATCGGGCGGAGGCTGATGGATCCCCTTGCTGAACTGGTGAAAATTGAACCTAAATCGATCGGTGTGGGGCAGTATCAGCACGATGTCGACCAGAAAAAATTACAAGACCGTCTCGACCGGGTGATTGAATCCTGTGTTAACCTGGTAGGGGTGAATCTCAATACAGCCAGTAAACACTTGTTAACCTATGTTTCGGGTCTTGGACCTCAATTGGCCCAGAATATTGTGGATTATAGAAAAGAAAACGGTCCTTTTCAAAGCCGGGAAAATTTGTTGGCCGTTCAGCGCATGGGGCCAAAATCGTTTGAACAGGCAGCGGGTTTTTTGAGAATCCCGGGTGCGGAAAATCCACTCGATAATTCGGCTGTCCACCCCGAGTCCTATCATGTCGTAGAAAAGATGGCTGCTGATTTGAGTTGCGAAATCGTAACTTTAATGAAGCAACAGGAAGTCAGGGCCAGGATCAATCTGGAAAAATATGTTTCAGATAGCACCGGATTGCCCACACTTAACGATATCGTGGCTGAACTAGCCAAGCCGGGACTCGATCCACGCCAAACAGTGAAAATAATGGAATTCGATGAGAAGCTAAAAACAATCAACGACCTTATACCAGGAATGGTGTTGAACGGTATCATAACCAACATTACCCGTTTCGGTGTCTTTGTCGATGTCGGGATCAAAGAAAATGGCTTGGTACACATTTCCGAAATGTCGAATCAAAGAATTAGCGATCCTACACAAGTAGTAAAGATCAACCAACACGTGCGGGTAAAAGTGCTTGATGTAGACCTGGTAAGAAAAAGGATTCAGCTTTCAATCAAACAGGCATTATAAAGAACTATTCATCAAGTCCTTCATCGTCGTACAGGCTTTCCTGGTTGTCGAGTTCTTTTTCGAGGAATTCTTCAGCGTCGGCGGTTAAATCGGCGATAAGATCTTCGTTTGAAGGCTCATCATCAATCCAATAGATAACCTGATCGCTGAAAATATCTTCCAATTCAAATTGCATAATAAACCTGGGCGATTCGGTATGAACAACGAATACTTGTTCGGGAAGTTCCTGTGAATTGTCGGCAATTAAAAATTTTGGTAACATAGGTTTTTGTATTTGTTTTTAATTGAAAACAAAGTTAATATAAACTCATGAACCCGATTCAAAAAAAACAACATTTTCATTGCTTTCCCGATTTGTTAATTTTCGAATTGAGGTAAAATAATTCGTGGTTTAATTTTTTTATTGCAATTTTGTCAGGAGTTCATGTTGTATGGTTAATCCATTATTTTATTAGTAGGATCATGGTTTCAAAAGAATTGATTGGGGCTTCTGCAATTCCGATTGTTTTATCCATTTTAGAAAAAAAGGAAAGCTACGGTTACGAAATTATGCAGCAAGTAAAAGAATTATCGCAGGAAAAAATAGTTTGGAAAGAAGGAAGTTTGTATCCCGTTTTGCATAAGCTCGAAAAAAATGGACATATTAAATCGTCGTGGAAAATGGCCGATAATGGTCGGCATCGTAAATATTATTCAATTAATAAAAAGGGAAGAAAATTACTCTTCGAGGAAATGGAAAACTGGAATGTAGTTCAATCCATGCTGAAAGAACTTTGGAGCGACCTTCAAAACATATGAGTTTGGTCTTTTTATAGATAGTTACAAGTGCAAACACTAATAGATAATTCATTGAATTTATGGATACCAAAAAATTTAAGGAAAGCATTGAGAATTCTTACACTTTTCAGGGTGAATCGATTTTAATGGGAGCAGCATTTTTAGGAGAAAAGCTCGACCTTGGTTGTCAGGTTCGTCTGCCCTTAAAAACATTTAACCGTCATGGTTTAATTGCAGGTGCAACAGGTACAGGTAAAACTAAATCCTTACAAGTCATTATCGAAAACCTATCCGATGCCGGAGTCCCGGTTTTGGCCATGGACATTAAAGGCGACCTGAGCGGCCTGGGAGCCGAGGGCTCGATGAACCCTGTGATTGAGAAAAGGGCAAAACTGATGAACCTTGATTGGCAAGGCAAAAATTACCCGATTGAATTTCTTTCAATTTCCGAAGAACCTGGAACCAGGTTAAAAGCCACCATATCGGAATATGGCCCTGTATTGCTTTCTAAAATATTGGAATTAAACGATAATCAAACCGGGGTTTTGTCGATGATATTTAAATTTTGCGACGATAAGAACCTACCCTTGCTCGATCTGAAAGACCTTAAATCGGTATTGGCATACGTGCAAAGCGATGAAGGCAAAGCCGATTTTCAAAAAGCATATGGATTCATCCATCCCACATCGGCAGGGACTATTTTGCGCAACATTATTGCTTTGGAACAACAGGGTGCTGAAGAAATCTTCGGGGAACCTTCCTTCGAAGTCGAAGACCTGCTTCTTAAAAAAGAGGGCAAAGGAGTTGTAAATATCCTGAGATTAACCGACATGCAGGCAAAACCTGCCCTGTTTACCACTTTTATGCTTTGCTTATTAGCTGAAGTTTTTCAAAAATTTCCTGAAAGGGGCGATCCCGACAAACCTGAATTGGTGATCTTTATCGACGAAGCCCACCTGATTTTTAAAAATGCAACGAAGAGTTTGCTCGATCAATTCGAAATGACCGTAAAGTTAATCCGCTCGAAAGGAGTGGGAATCTTCTTTATCACCCAATCGCCGTCCGATATCCCACAGGCAATTCTTGGCCAGTTGGGAACAAAAATCCAGCATGCCTTAAGAGCCTTTACGGCCAAAGACCGAAAAGACATAAAAGCGGCTTCCGAAAACTATCCTTCATCTGAATTTTATGTAGTCGATGAATTGATCATGCAACTTGGTACTGGCGAAGCGATGATCTCTGGCCTTGACGAAAAGGGCCGACCTACCGAACTGGTCGCTACCATCATGAGGCCTCCTTTTTCTAGAATGGACGTGCTGGCTCAGCAGGAAATCGACAGAATCATTTCCCGTTCTGATCTATCCAAAATTTATAATGCCGATATTGACAGGGAGAGTGCCCACGAAATATTGCAGGAAAAACTGGAAAGAAGGAACAGGGAGGCAGAGGAGGAAAACCTTTCCAGAACTGAGTCCAAGGCTAACACTAATTCTCGGACTTCGCGTGGTTCTTCTTCCCGATCAACCTTCGAACAAATCATGAAAAGCCCTGTTACCAATATGATCGCACGTGAACTTACCAGGGGTTTGCTCGGTGTTTTAGGAATGAAAACAAGTTCATCGAGAAGAACCACCCGACGATGATATTAATATTTTAAATATATGAAATGGGATTGGACTAAGTTTTTAATCGCTTTGCTTCCTTATTTTTTCCCTTGTTTTTCGATGGGTGAAGCGGTAATGTATATTAAAAACAATGACCAATTACTCGATGCACCATTTTATTTAAAAGGGGAATGGGATTTTTCATGGCAAAAATTCCAAGGCTCCTTTCCCGAAAGCGATCATCCAGACTTTATCCAAGTAAAGGTACCTGGATACTGGAAAGGATATGAATTTCAAGGTGAAAAACTACCTGGGGTGGGCTATGGGACCTATCATTTAAAGGTAGTTTTGCCTTCCGGCTTCCGAAACCCAATGGCCATTTATTTTCCTTCGGTCGATGTGGCTTATAAAGTATTCCTCGACGACCGCTTGGTTTACCAATGTGGAATTCCTTCAAAGGATAAGAAAAGAGAACTGCCAAAATATCACCCACATCCTATTTATTTCCAACCTTGTTCCGATACGCTTTCCCTTCTTGTTGAAGTGTCGAATTTCAGTCACCGAAGGGGAGGAATTTGGGAAATACCTTATATCGCGGAAAAAAAATGTTCCGACCGATACATGAACCGTCATTTCTTGTCGGAAGTAATTGTGCTGTGTGTTCTGTTTTCATTCGGTATTTTTTTTCTGTTGTTTTCTTTTTTTTACAGGAAGGAACGGGCCGTATTGTATTTTGCCATTACCATAATTTGTGTTTTTTGCAGGGGAGTGAGCATCAATCAGGCCACACTGGCCTATTTCTCCTCAATTCCATGGCACTACGTGGTTCGGCTTGAATACATCAGTATCTTCAGTTGCCTGTTATTTGGACTTTGGGGGTTCTACTACCTGATCCCGATCCCCCAAATATATCGTTTGTTAAAAATGGTAAGTTTTGGGTTGATACCTGTTTACTTACTTCTCATCCTTTCACCGGTTTCTGTTTTTTCATATACCATCTTCATTTTTTATAGTTTTCTTGGCTTGGGTATTGTGTTCTTTGCAATACAAATGTACCACCTTCAAAAAAAGGCCTCCAGACTTTCGAAAATATATGTAGTAAGTCTGGTTTTTATGTTGCTAGGAACGCTCCACGATGTGCTGATCTCGAACTCGATACAAATCGTTCTCAATTTTTATATTTTGCCCTATGTTTTTATTTTTTTCATTCTGGCCCAGTCGATCGATTTTTTTAAACGTTTTGCATTGGCTACAAAAACTAGTGAGTCCTTAAGCACTGAATTGAAAATATTGAATCAAAGTCTGGAACAAAAAATTGAGGAACGTACTCTTGAGCTTGCCCAAAACAAGCTAATTATAGAAAACCAGAATAAGACCTTACAGAACGACCTCTTTTTCAAGAATAGACTTTTTTCAATTTTGGGCCACGACATCAGGGGTCCCTTGGCCAGCATCATTCAAGGACTTGAAATTGTTGGAAACGAAAATAGTTCGGAAGCGTCGCGCCAAAAAATCGCCAAAAAACTTAAAATCGCTTCAAACTCATTGCTTATTCTCGTCGAGAATCTGTTGTCATGGGGTTTGAACCAGAATGGTCAACTGAAGATTTCACCCGAGGTGCATTCACTTTTACAAATAGTAAAAAAGGTGGTGAACCAGATTTCTTCTCTGGCCGAGGACAAGAAAATTGTTCTGGAGGTTCATGTTCCTCCTTCTGTTTCAGCTTGGTTCGATGAGGTTTCGGTCTCTATCGTTCTTAGGAATCTGATTGTTAATGCAATAAAATTTACCCCTCAGTATGGAACTGTTAGTCTCAGAGTTGAAGAAAAAGGAAATGAAGTTACTTTTTGTGTATCGGAT
>CAZSIK010000087.1:0-14024 GCA_964606515.1 uncultured Prolixibacteraceae bacterium | reverse complement strand
TGGTTTCTGACATTGATCATGATGTAGGTGAAAACCTTGTCTTTGTAGCGGGAAATGAGTGTTTCGAGTGAGCAATAATCACCACTTAAATATCTTTCTATCAACTCATTGTCGCTCAGAATTTTTCTGTCGATCATACCTTAAAATTTGTGTTAATCAAGGTAGAGTTGTGTCGATATAAGTCCTCCTGTTTAAATAAATGGTGAAACTAATTGTTAACTTTGTCGACCAAAAGTAATTCTTTTTTGGAAACAAGCAAACTGTTCACTTACAAATGTTGAAAAATAGCAAAAATAACGAGTACATTCATATTAAAGGAGCCAGGCTACATAACCTGAAAAACATTGAATTAAGAATACCAAGAAACCGAATTGTCGTGATTACCGGAGTTTCTGGTTCAGGCAAGTCGACTTTGGCTTTCGACACCCTCTATGCCGAAGGACAACGTAGGTATGTTGAAAGCCTCTCTTCGTATGCCCGGCAATTTTTAGGGCGTATCAATAAACCTGAAGTCGATTTTATTAAGGGGATTCCACCGGCAATTGCCATCGAACAGAAAGTGAATACTAGGAATCCCAGGTCAACGGTAGGAACTTCGACCGAGATTTATGATTATCTTAAGTTATTGTACGCCAGGGTAGGGAAGACGATTTCTCCTGTTTCGGGACGATGGGTGAAAAAACACGATGTTACCGACGTGGTGCAGTATATGGTTTCTTTGCCAATAGGTACGCGGATCATGGTTTTGACTCCATTTCATCATCCTTCCGACCGGTCGTTCGAAGTAAACCTAGGTATATTATTTCAACAAGGCTACACCCGTATTGAATTTGATGGTGAAATATTTCCCATTGATTCGTCGGAAACCCTTGAAAAAATCCATGGTAAAGAAGAACGGCTCAACTTGCTAATCGACCGAATATTGGTGAACGAGGAAGAAGATACAAGAAGCAGAATGGCCGATTCGGTACAATCGGCTTTTGCTGAAGGACATGGTATTTGCATCATCAAATCGGGTGATCCTCAAAATGGTTTTACTGAAGAAACCTTTTCCCATCGGTTTGAACTGGATGGAATTGAATTTGAAGAACCTACTGTCGATATGTTCAGTTTTAACAACCCGGTTGGAGCTTGCAAATTATGTGAAGGATACGGCAAAGTGATCGGGATCGATGAAGATTTGGTTGTTCCCAATAAGATGTTGTCGGTTTTTGATGAGGCTGTTGCGTGTTGGAAAGGTGAAAAAATGAGCGAATGGAAAGAGGAGTTGGTCTCCCATGCTTCAAAATTCAATTTCCCGATTCACAAGCCTTATGTCGATCTTTCAGAAGAACAACGAGTTCTTTTGTGGGAAGGAAACCAGTGGTTCGGGGGAATTAACCGTTTTTTTAAGTTTGTTGAAGAAAACAGTTATAAAATTCAATATCGGGTAATGCTTGCACGATACAGGGGAAAAACTACTTGTCCCGAATGTAAAGGTTCCAGGCTGAAACGTGAGGCCAGCTATGTAAAGGTTGGTGGAAAATCGTTGCAAGAACTTGTATTAATGCCAATTTCTGAATTGAGTAATTTTTTTAATCAACTGGTGCTTTCAGAACATGAAGGGCAAATTGCCCAACGCCTGCTTAGGGAAATAAGCAATCGCCTGGGGTATTTGTGCGATGTAGGATTAAGTTATCTTACCTTGAACCGGCTGTCGAATACCCTTTCAGGAGGTGAATCGCAGCGGATCAACCTGGCTACTTCGTTGGGTAGCGGTTTGGTTGGCTCACTTTATATTCTCGATGAACCCAGCATTGGCTTGCATCCGCGCGATACGGAACGTTTGATTGGAGTGTTGCAAAAGCTTAAAAATTTGGGAAACACCGTTGTAGTAGTCGAACATGACGAAGAAATCATGAGGGCGGCCGATTTGTTGGTCGATATTGGCCCATTGGCGGGAGTTCATGGAGGTGAAGTGGTTTTCTTGGGAACCTTCGACCAGCTAAAAGATCATCCTGAAAGTCTTACGGCACAATATCTTGTAAATAATGAGCGAATCGAGGTGCCAAAGAAACGCAGAAAATGGAATAATTACATCGGAATCGTGGGGGCTCGCGAGAACAACCTTAAAAACATCGATGTGAAAATTCCATTGAACGTTCTTACCGTGGTAACCGGGGTTAGTGGTTCGGGCAAGTCGTCGCTGATCAGTCAGGTTCTTTATCCGGCTCTGGCAAAACAATTTGGAGGTTTTGGGGAGAAAACTGGCAGGCACCTGAAAATCGATGGAGATTTACACCTGGTAAAGGCTGTTGAGTTTGTCGACCAAAATCCCATCGGGAAGTCCACTCGATCGAACCCTGTAACATACATGAAGGCCTACGACGAGGTCCGCTCATTATTGTCAAGCCAGCAAAGTGCTGTTATCCAAGGATTAAAACCATCGCATTTTTCTTTCAATGTGGAAGGAGGGCGATGTGAGGAATGCCAGGGAGAAGGTGAAATTAAAGTGGAAATGCAATTCATGGCCGATGTTCATCTGGTTTGTGAAAGTTGTCAGGGAAAACGGTTCAAAGAAGATATTTTAGAGGTAACTTTTCAAGGGAAAAATGTGTTTGATATATTGCAGATGACGGTGAATCAGGCTGTCGATTTTTTTTCTGCTTCAAAAGGAAGCCTTGAAAAGAAAATTGTTAAGAAACTGAAGCCTTTACAAGATGTTGGTTTGGGTTATGTGCAATTGGGCCAATCTTCAAGTACCTTATCAGGAGGCGAAAGTCAAAGGGTCAAGCTTGCTTCATTTTTGGCAAAAGAAAAAGATGAAGCTACGCTGTTCATTTTCGATGAGCCCACAACCGGACTTCATTTTCATGATATCAAAAAACTTTTGGGTTCGTTCGATGCACTTATTTCACGTGGCCATTCCATTTTAGTGATTGAGCATAACACTGAAGTAATCAAGGTAGCCGATCACATTATTGATTTGGGGCCGGAAGGGGGCGATGCAGGAGGATACCTTGTTTTTTCAGGAACCCCAGAAGAAATCGTTCTTAGAAGTGAATCGTATACCGGCCAATTCCTTAAAGAAAAGCTACAATAGCACTTCCCGGCTGGCAATCAACTCATCGAGTCTTCGCTTTTCTTTATTAAAGAAATACAGAACAATCAGGATTGAAATGACATCGGCTACCGGCAAGGAAAACCAAATACCATCGAGTCCGAGCAGGGGGGGGAGGATTAATAATGTGGGTACCAGCACGATAACTTGTCTCAGCAAGGATATAAACATCGCCAGTTTCGCTTTCCCTGTGCTCTGGAAATAATTGCCCACTACAATTTGGAATCCGATTAAGAAGGTTGCCATCATGCCCAGTCGTAATCCCCTGACCCCAATTCTATAAAGCTCAGGATCGTTGTGGTTGAATAACTTAACTAAAACTCCAGGCACCAATTCTATCAGCAGAAATCCTCCAATCGAAATGGCCGATGCAAACCAGATTCCATGGATCAGGGTTTCGCGTACCCGACCAAAATTTTTCGCGCCATAATTAAAACCAATGATAGGTTGAGTAGCCATGTTCACCGCCACAATCGACATGATGATCATTTGCATTACCCCCATGATGATCCCGTTGGCTGCCACGGCAATATCGCCCCCATAAGTTACCAATTGAGTATTGAGGATGCCTTGCACCACGCTCGAGGCCATCTGCATCGAAAATGGAGCCATACCTATGGCCAGTATTGATAGTAATATTTTTCTTTCGAGGCGCATGTTCCTGACAAAAAACGAAACTTCCGAGCGTTTCGAAAAAAAGTGTAAAAGCACCCACAGGCACATCACCATCATTGAAATAACGGTAGCCAGTGCAGCTCCTTTTACCCCCATTTTAAATGTGAAAATGAAAATAGGGTCAAGTACAAGGTTGGTTCCAGCGCCAATCAGCATCGAATACATTGCAACCTTGGCATTGCCTTCAGCACGAATCACGTTGTTGAGGGAGAAACCCACCACTTGAAAAATTATCCCGGGGATTAGTACCATAAGATAATCGTTGGCATAAGCTAAAGTTTCACTGGTTGCCCCAAAAATTTTCAATAAGGGATCTTTTATGAAGAAAACAAGAAAGGTCAGGAAGACCGATACCAACAACATCATGGAAAAGCCATTACCTAAAATCCTTTCGGCTCTCTCTTGATTTCCTTGCCCCATGCTGATTGAAACCTGCACTCCGGTGCCAATTCCGAACAACATTCCGAAAGCCATGATGATGAGCATAATGGGGAATACGATGCTTAACCCGGCCAAGGCAGCCGATCCAACGCCCTGCCCGATAAAAATCCGGTCGACGATATTGTATAAAGCATTGATTATTACGCTGACAAATGCAGGCCAGTAAAATCTTTTAATCAGCAAGCCTACTTTTTCGTTTCCCAGGTCCTGTGTCATTTAATTTGAATTTTCCCTTAAAAAATGCAAAAGTAACACATTCAAACAGGGTTTGCCTACTTTTGTTTGTGAGAACAATGTTTACTTTTGCATCTTTACAAAAATTTAAACCATGAATACGCACGATCGCAAAAAATACGAGCATTTAATAGATTGTTTATATTCTCATAATCAGCACTTAATTCTAAAAACTTTATCAGAAATTAAGGAAACTGGGAATAAACTAATTGTTCCGGCACTGATCGAATTGATGATGACCTCAGAGTTTGATGAAGTTAAAAGTGAAGCGCGGAGCATTATGGCTGAATTAAAGGATGAGGGCTCGAAGGAAGAACTCATTCAGGCCATTAGCAATGAACGGTATCGACCCATCAGGCAGGATTTGATCAGCCTTTGTTGGGAAAATGGCCTCGATTATACCCCTTACTTTGAATTTTTTGTCGATTTGGTTCTGGAAGGAAATTATATGGAATCGTTCGAGGCGATGACCGTCCTTGAAAACCTTGAAGGAAGCTTGACAGAAGAAACTTCAAGCCGGATCATTGAAAAACTTCAAGGTGCATTAAACAGTGCCCATGATGAAAAGCTTACCTATATTCGCGAATTGATTCAATTTGTTGGCGAAGGGAGGAAGGAAATACAATAAAAGATCAACGGGTTAAACTTCGTTTTGTATATAATCTTGTTATCTTTGCCCGTTCAGAAAATAGATGAGTTACCATTTTAATTTTTACTATGGTTTTGAAAAGGATGATTGCCCTTGGGGGCATGGCTGTTGCATTGCTCAATGCACAGGCCGATGAGGGGATGTGGTTGCCGTCGTTGTTATCGAAACTGAATATTACCGAGATGCAACGGCTTGGAGCAAATTTCACCGGGAAAGATATTTATAGTTTGGATGGGGTAAGTTTTAAGGATGCGGTAATGGCACTCGATTATGGCTCCTGTACCGGGGAACTGGTTTCTCCCGATGGTCTTTTTCTTACCAACCATCACTGTGGTTACGATGAAATCAGAAAGAATTCCTCTGAGGATCATAACTATCTTAAAGATGGTTTTTGGGCACACTCACACAAGGAAGAGTTGCCCAATCCCGGGAAAACAGTGTCTTTTTTAATCAGGGCGGAGGACGTAAGCCAAACCATATTGAATGGTTTAACATCTGGTATGGATGAAAACCAAAAGTTTGACAGCATCATGACCCGAATGGTTAGGATTGAACGTGAAAACCAGAAGGATACCCATCTTGAAGCAAAAGTAGAATCGATGTTCGAAGGGAACCGCTACTATTTGTTTATTTATGAAACATATAAAGACGTCCGGCTGGTTGGGGCCCCTCCACATTTTATCGGAAAATTTGGGGGAGATACCGATAACTGGATGTGGCCAAGGCATACAGGCGATTTTACCCTCTTCAGAATCTATACAGGTCCTGACGGAAAACCTGCCGAATATGCCCCTGAAAATATCCCTATGAGATCTAAATTTTTCTTTCCCGTATCGCTCAAAGGATATGAAAACAATGATTTCAGTATGGTAATGGGCTACCCTGGTTCGACCAATCGATACCTGACAGCAAGAGGGGTTGAGTCGCTCATGAACAGTGTCAACGACCCCAGGATTACCCTGAGAAACGAAAAGCTTTCGATCATCAGGGATTTTATGGCCGAAAGCGATAAAGCTACCATCCAATATGCCAGTAAACATGCACAAAGTTCGAACTACTATAAATTCAGCATTGGTCAGAATAACGGTTTGGAAAAATTAAAAATCATTGAGAAAAAAAAGCTTGGGGAACTAAAGTTCAAAGAATGGATCAACCTTGCCCCAACCCGTTTCAAGAAATATGATCAGGCAATAGAAACCATTGAAAAAGCTTACAACGACTACGATCTTGATACAAAAGCATATTCAATGTTGTCGGAGGCTTTTTTAAGGGGTCCCGAAATCTTCCTTTTTGCCTATCGTTTCAGAAGCCTGGCCGATGAGTTAAAAAGCAACCGCAATTTTAAAAACGAATTTAGTTCGACTGAAAAGTTGCTATCGAGGATAGAAGAACATTTTGAAAATTACGATCCGGTGACCGATCAAAAAATCGTAGCCGCTTTAACCCGCATTTTCATTAAAGAAATGCCTTCGGTTTATCATCCCCGCTTTGTGCAGGATATCAAACAAAAATACAAAGGCGATTGTGATGCCTGGGCCGCCGATTTGTTCCGGAAAAGTTTTATTGATGACAGGGAAAAAATCGAATCTTTTATCAAAAATCCAAAAAGAAACCAACTCGATAAAGATCCTGTTTTTAAAGCTTCGGAACAAATTTTCAATACCTATGGAAGGGCAAGGGACAAGAGTTCGGGCCAGCGGAAAATTTTAGACCATGCTTACCAGTTGTACCTTGAAGGGCTTTTTGAAATGAACCCTGAAAAATCGTTTTACCCCGATGCCAATTCTACTTTGAGGATGACGTATGGGCAAATCGGCGACTATGAGCCGCGCGATGCCGTTCATTATAATTATTTTACTACCGTGAACGGGTATCTTGAGAAGGAAAAACCAGGAGACCGCGAGTTTGATGTATGGCCCGAATTCAGGAACAAGGTACTGAACCGTGATTTTGGGCCCTACGCTGATAAAGATGGTACCCTGCATACCTGTTTTATCTCGGATAACGATATTACCGGGGGCAATTCGGGAAGCCCGGTAATCAATAAAAATGGAGAGTTGATTGGTATTGCCTTCGACGGAAATTGGGAGGCCATGAGCGGCGATGTTGCTTTTGAGCCTCAATTTCAAAAATGCATCAACGTAGATATCCGTTTTGTGCTCTGGGTGATAGACCATTTCGCAGGGGCTTCGCATCTCGTTGATGAAATGACCTTGATCCGGTAGTAAAAATGGATTTTTAAAATGCCTGTTTCACACTTTTATATAAATTTGCCTGCCCTTTCAAGCAGGCTTTTTTTTATCAGAACCAATTGAAATGTCGTTTAAAATTACCATGTATACCGATGGTGCAGCTAGTGGAAACCCCGGTCCTGGCGGATACGGAGTCGTGTTGGCCACCACTGGTCACCGTAAGGAACTTTCTGAAGGTTTCAGGTTAACGACCAACAACCGGATGGAGTTGCTGGCAGTAATTGTGGGCTTGGAAGCATTAAAAGCCGAACAATGCGAAGTTACCGTTTACACCGATTCAAAATATGTGGCCGATGCCGTATCGAAAGGTTGGCTGTTTGGCTGGGAGAATAAAAATTTCTCGGGAAAGAAGAACCCAGATCTTTGGACCCGTTTTTTAAAAGTGTACCGAAACCATCAGGTGAAGTTTGTATGGGTAAAAGGACATGCCAACATCCCGGGCAATGAACGCTGCGACCGTTTAGCGGTTGAGGCATCAAAAAAAAAGATGCTTCAAATTGATGAAGTTTTCGAAAATGGATATAAAAAGCAAGGATTATGCGATTAATCTATCAGATAGGCATTAGGATATTTTTGGGTTTGATCAGGCTGGCTGCCTTAAGAAACCCCAAAGCAAAAAAATGGGTTGACGGGCGAAAAGGATTGATGAATCAAATTGAGCAAACGTTGAAAGAGGCCAACAATACCTATTGGGTACATTGTGCTTCCTTAGGCGAATTTGAGCAGGGCAGACCCTTGATTGAGGCTATAAAGGAGCAAAATCCAGAACAAAAGGTGCTGCTTACTTTTTTTTCGCCCTCGGGATATGAAGTGCAAAAAAATTACAAACTGGCTGATTTTGTATTCTATTTGCCAGCCGATACCCGAAGAAATGCCAAACGCTTGGTTAAAGCAGCCCGACCTAGAGCGGTTTTTTTCATAAAATACGAGTTTTGGTATAATTTCCTGCACCGTTTGAATAAAGAAAAGGTACCGGTGTATTTTGTTTCAGCCATTTTCAGGAAGGAACAGCTGTTTTTTAAATGGTATGGCAGTTGGTACAGGAAATTACCTGCAATGGCTACGCACCTCTTTGTTCAGGATGAATCGTCGGTAAAACTTTTGCAATCAATTGGAATTAACAAAGTTACTCTAACCGGTGACACCCGGTTCGACAGAGTGGCCCGTATTGTCAGGACAGCCAGGCCCTTACCCTGGGTCGAAAAATTTTTGAATGGACAACAAGCCATTGTTGCCGGAAGCAGTTGGAAAGCAGAGGAAGCCTTACTGATGCAATACCTGCGTTTGAAACCCGAATTGAAGGTGATTGTTGCCCCGCATGAAGTAACCCCAACCAATATGGAAAGAATAGAAAAGCTATTTGGTGAAAAGGCGATCCTTTATAGTAAAATAACCAAACAGAACCCAGCGGGAAAACAGGTACTTATTATTGATTGCTATGGTTTGCTGGTTTCATTGTATCAGTATGGTCAGATTGCATTGATCGGAGGTGGTTTCGGAGTGGGAATCCACAATATTCTCGAAGCAGCCACTTTTGGAATGCCCATCCTTTTTGGCCCCAACTACTCTAAATTTAAGGAAGCAGTCGATCTTGTAGAAAAACAATGTGCTTTTCCGGTTCAGAATATTGAAGAATTTAATACCGTGATGAACCAGCTCCTTGTCAACAACCCGGTAAGGGAAGCCATATCGCGAAAAGCTGCCGGATATGTGATGGACAATACCGGATCGACAAAGGCCATTATGGAAAAAGTATTGTTAACATCGAATTGTTAATTACTTTTTTCTTTTTTCTATATTTTTTACTTGACTTTCATGTTTGAATTGCTTATCACGTTTGGCTTTTTTTTTTTAAAGATTTTTTTTTGGTTAACTTTTCTTTCTTTTTTTTTAACCACTTATTTGAAAAAGTGAGACTTACTTGTTCGAAGTTGATAACTTCTTAATAACTTCCTAAAGAAAACTTATCCATTTTTTAAAACTGTAACTAATTTCGTTAGCTGTTAAGTTGAATGAAACAGTTTAAAATAACCCTGTACATTTAAGTACTTTTCAAATAGTTAATCCCTTTTCAATCTCTCAACATGGAGTTAAAAAATATTGAAGAAGAATTAGTGACGACTAAAAGCAAGAGGAAATATACCTCGGAAGAAGCTTTCCAGGCCTCTCTTGAATACTTTAAAGGTGACGACCTTGCTGCCCGGGTATGGGTAAATAAGTATGCACTGAAAGACTCGCAGGGCAATATCTACGAGAAAACCCCGGATGATATGCACCGTCGACTGGCACAAGAGATCGCCCGGATTGAGGAGAAGTACGTAAATCCCCTGAGTGAAGAGGAGATATACGAAACACTGAAAGAGTTCCGGTACATTGTACCCCAGGGTGGCCCGATGACCGGTATCGGGAACAATTACCAGATTGCTTCCCTGTCGAATTGCTTCGTGATCGGGAACTCAGGAAACGCCGACTCGTACGGTGGAATCATGAAAATCGATCAGGAACAGGTTCAATTGATGAAAAGAAGGGGAGGTGTTGGGCACGATCTTTCGCACATCAGGCCCAAGGGGTCACCGGTGAAGAATTCGGCGTTGACATCCACTGGCCTTGTTCCGTTCATGGAACGTTTTTCCAATTCAACCCGCGAAGTAGCTCAGGATGGCCGCCGTGGTGCCTTGATGCTTTCTGTGCTGATCAAACATCCCGACTCGGAACAATTCATCGATGCAAAACTTGAGCAGGGAAAAGTTACCGGGGCCAACATTTCGGTGAAGATCGACGATGAATTCATGCGTTCGGTTGAAGCTGGGAAAGGTTACCTTCAATCCTATCCGGTAGATTCCAAAAAGCCATGGGTTTCAAAGGAAATCAATGCTTCTGAATTGTGGGATAAAATTGTACATAATGCCTGGAAATCGGCTGAACCTGGAATCCTTTTTTGGGATACCATCATCCGCGAATCGGTCCCCGATTGTTATGCCGACCTGGGTTATCGCACCGTGTCGACCAATCCTTGTGGCGAAATCCCGCTTTGCCCCTACGACAGTTGCCGTTTGTTGGCCATCAACCTGTATTCGTATGTCGAAAATCCTTTTACAAACAAAGCAAAGTTTAACTTTGGTCTGTTCCGTAAACACGTTGGATATGCCCAAAGAATCATGGATGATATCATCGACCTTGAACTCGAAAAGATCGACGGCATCTTGCATAAAATAAAAACAGATCCTGAAGAGGAAGAGATCAAGCGAATTGAATTGAAACTCTGGGAAAATATTTGGATCAAAGCTAAAGAAGGCAGGCGCACCGGAGTTGGCATCACCGCCGAAGGAGATATGTTGGCTGCATTGGGCTTACGCTATGGAAGCGAAGATGCCATCGATTTCTCGGAAGAAATTCATAAAACTGTTACTCTTGAAGCCTATCGCTCATCAGTAAATATGGCACAAGAAAGGGGCGCTTTCAAAATTTATGACACCACGCGCGAACGCAATAACCCTTTCATTAACCGGATTAAAAAAGCCGACCCTGAGTTGTATGCGGAAATGGAAAAACACGGCCGCCGGAATATCGCGTTGCTTACCATTGCTCCTACTGGTACTACCAGTTTGATGACCCAAACCACTTCAGGGATCGAACCGGTTTTCATGCCAGTATACAAACGCCGTAGGAAAGTAAACCCGAACGACAAGGATGTTAAGGTCGACTTTGTTGATGAGCTTGGAGATAGCTGGGAAGAATACCCCGTATTTCACCATAAATTCAAAACCTGGATGGAGGTGAATGGATATGTGCTTGATAAACATTGTTCGCAAGAAGAATTGGATGAGTTGATCAAAAAATCGCCTTACTATAAAGCTACATCAAACGATGTTGATTACATGAGCAAAGTCAGGATGCAGGGAAGAATACAGAAATGGGTCGACCACAGCATCAGCGTGACGATCAATATTCCTGAAGAAGCTAGCGAAGAATTGGTTGGGAAACTCTACCTCGAAGCTTGGCATTCGGGATGTAAAGGCGTTACCGTATACCGCGACGGATCACGTTCGGGCGTGCTGATTTCTGATAAAAAGAAGAAGAAAGAGGAACAAGTTGATTCTGGCATCTTCCCAACCAACCGGCCCGAAGAATTGGAAGCCGATGTGGTTCGCTTTCAGAATAACCGTGAAAAGTGGATTGCCTTTATTGGTTTGATCGACGGCCGCCCCTACGAAATTTTTACCGGTTTGGCCGATGATGAGGAAGGGCTTTTAATCCCAAGGTCAGTCACCCAGGGAACCATTATCAAAAAATCTTTTGGAGAAGAATCACGTTACGATTTTCAATACACCAACAAACGTGGATACAAAACCACGATGGAAGGACTATCGCATAAATTTGAGCCTGAATATTGGAACTATGCAAAGCTTATTTCCGGTACTTTACGACATGGAATGCCCATACACAAAGTGGTTGAATTAATCTCGAGCCTTCAGCTCAACGATGAATCAATCAATACCTGGAAAGCTGGTGTGGCCAGGGCGCTTAAAAAGTACATCCCCGACGGAACCAAGGCCGAAGGAGCTGAATGTGAGCATTGCAGTTCGACCAATATTGTCTATCAGGAGGGATGCCTCACCTGTAAAGACTGTGGCCATTCGAAATGCGGATAAGACAATCAATCAATTTCGGAAGGAGCAACATCATACGGTGTTGCTTTTTTCTTAAAAAGTAATACCTTTGCGCAACTTCAAAAAATAACAATAAAACATACAAGACCATGAGGAAAAAAGTGGTAGCCGGAAACTGGAAATGCAATACAACCCTCCAGGAAGGCATTGAGCTGGCAAAAGCTGTAAACGAATTGGTAGTCAATACCGGAGATGAAAATGTAGTAGTTATTCTCGGAACTCCATTTACCCACTTGGCCAGCGTGGCCAGTTTGGTCGATAGTAGCAGGATAGGAATTGCTTCGCAAAACTGTGCCGCCGAAGCCAAAGGGGCATTTACCGGCGAGGTATCGGTTTCGATGGTGAAATCGACTGGAGCAAAATATGTTATTCTTGGTCATAGCGAAAGGCGCGAATATTATAGCGAAAACAGCGAAATTCTCAATAAAAAGCTTGTCTTGGTCCTTGAAAATGGCCTTATTCCAATTTATTGCTGTGGCGAAGCTTTGGCCATCAGGGAAGCAGGAACCCAAAACGAATATGTGATCAATCAATTGAAAGAAACTGTTTTCAAACTTTCAGCTGAAGATTTCAGCAAGATCATTATAGCCTATGAACCTATTTGGGCCATTGGTACAGGAAAAACAGCTACAACCGAACAGGCACAAGAAATGCACGAGGAAATCAGGAATGCCATCGCCATCCAATATGGAAAAGCCATTGCCGACGAAACTTCAATCCTGTATGGAGGAAGCTGCAATGCTAAAAACGCTAAGGAACTGTTTGCCAATCCCGATGTAGATGGCGGATTGATTGGTGGCGCCTCATTGAAAGCCGAGGATTTTATCCAAATTATCAACGCGTATTAATTTATTTTCAATACAAATCCTTAACTCACCTTACCGGGGCTATTCCATTGCTGGAGTAGCCCTTGTTTTTTCATTACCATTCTCTGAGTCCATAAAAAAAAGCCTGGAAAAACCAGGCTTTTTGTTAATTGTAAAGCAAAATTTATTGTACAGTTGTTCTGTTATACAACTCCCTGAGCAAGCATTGCATTGGCCACTTTGATGAAACCTCCGATGTTGGCACCTTTAACATAATTAATAAAGCCGTCGTTTTCAGTACCATATTTAACGCAGGTTTCGTGAATGTTGATCATGATCTGGTGTAATTTGGCATCAACCTCTTCGCGGCTCCATGGCAAACGCATCGAGTTTTGGGTCATCTCTAGACCTGAAGTCGATACACCACCGGCATTGGCTGCCTTACCCGGACCATAAAGGATTTTCGAAGAAATGAACACTTCAACTGCTTCGGGGGTAGAAGGCATGTTAGCACCTTCGGCTACCACGAAACAACCATTCTTGATCAATTCTCTTGCATCGTCTTCATTTACTTCGTTTTGAGTTGCGCAGGGCAGGGCAATGTCGCACTTGATGCTCCATGGTGTTTTACCCGGGAAATATTGGACATTGTATTTCTTTGCATATTCCTCAATCCTTCCACGACGAATATTTTTCAGCTCAAGTACATAAGCTAATTTTTCTTCATCGATACCATCGGGATCGTACACGAAGCCTGAAGAATCGGAAAGAGTAACTACCTTGGCACCCAATTGGGTTGCTTTTTCGCAGGCATATTGAGCCACATTTCCTGAACCGGATACAGTAACTATCTTGCCTTTAATATCTTGTCCGCGGGTTTTTAACATTTCTTGAGCAAAATAAACGCAACCATAACCTGTAGCTTCAGGCCTGATCAGGCTGCCGCCCCATTCGATTCCCTTCCCGGTAAGAACGCCTGTAAATTCGTTGCGCAACCTTTTGTATTGTCCATACATATAGCCAATTTCACGACCACCCACTCCAATATCCCCTGCAGGTACATCGGTATCGGCACCAATATGGCGTTGAAGTTCAGTCATGAAACTCTGGCAGAAACGCATGATCTCATTATCTGATTTTCCCTTAGGATCAAAATCGGAGCCACCTTTTCCACCCCCCATAGGCAGGGTGGTAAGG
>CAZSIK010000086.1:8028-14027 GCA_964606515.1 uncultured Prolixibacteraceae bacterium | reverse complement strand
GCAATAAGCAGGACCAGCAGGCCGGTAAAGACAAATATCCACCCGCTAAGTTCTGTTTTGTAAGCAAAGCTTTCGAGCCATTTGTGCATGGCATACCAGGCGATGGGCGTAGCGATCACAAAGGCAATTGCTACCCATTTCACAAAGTCTTTATTCAGCATTATCAAAACTTCCGAAATACGCGCTCCGTTTACTTTGCGAATTCCGATTTCTTTGGTGCGTTTGGCAGTATCGTAAAGTGCTATAATGAACAGCCCGTTCATCGAAATAAGGAATGCAACCAGCGTGAAGAGTACATATATTTGGCTCAACCGTTTTTCCTTTTCATAAAGCGCAGTTGCAATATCGGCCACGAATGTATATTTGAATGTTTCGTCGGGGTTCACCTTTTTAAACAATCCTTCAATAAATTGCAGGCCGCTTTGAGTGGCACCATCGTGAAACCTGATCTGATAATTGGCATCAATGTCATAAAAGTAAACCATTATCAAAGGTTGAGGTTTCACTGAAAGGTGATCGAAATTAAAATCCTTTACCACCCCAATAATCACGTAACCTTCTTCTTCTCCCCAATACCTGTTGTTTAGCCGGGTTTGGGCAATATCTCCTATGTTCCAGAATTTTTTAGCGGCTTCGTTAATTATCACTTTATTGCTTCTTGACTCATCTTGTTCAGGATCGAAAAAGCGACCCTCTGCCATTGTAAAATCAAAAACTTTAGAATGATTGGGGTTAACAGCAATGGTTTTTTGACTTGAATAATCATCTGAACCATTATTCATCTTCCAAGGCATTGGGCGAGCATCCAATGGATTAGCTTGTTGTGAATAACTTAGAATCGAAGAGTGCGAGTCCAATTCGTTTTTTATATATTGAGAATTATCTTTTTGCCTCTGCTTTAACTGTTGTCTGTTTTCATAGTTTCCGGGAGTATTTGAAGTAGGGAATGGGATTCGTCGGAATATTTTGCTTTCAATGATGTTTTGGGTTTGAAATCCAAGGTCTTTATTTAGCATCATGTTTAATTGTTTAACCACTACTACCGATGCGATAAGCAAGCCGATTGAAAGGGTAAGTTGGGCTATTACAATTGCCTGCCTACCCATAAGGTTATTGTTTGATGATAATTGATTTTTAAGGCTAAGGTTAATTGGAAGCTTTGAAACAATAATGGTTGGATAAACCATTGCCAGTACTATCATTGTTGCGATAATACAAGTGTTTATAAAGAGTATATCGACAATTTTAGGCGATAAGGGTATGCCCGTAAACCGATTAAATACAGGGAGAATTGTTTGGTAGGCAATACTGACAATAATGGTAGAAAATCCTATCAGTATTAGAATTTCGGCTAATTTCTGTAGAAAAAGGTGTTTACCCTGTGCGCCAGAAATTTTATTGATGCCTATGTTTTTTATTGCCGAGTTGATGTTCACAATTTGAAGGTTCGAAAAGTTCAAAACTGAAACCACCAGAATTATCCCTATAATAATCATCAATATCTTCAAGCTTCTTTCATCTCCGGCTCTTTTGAAAATGCCATTGAACCCCTGTTGCCACCCTGAGAAATAAATATCGTCAAGAGCTATCAGGCTATGTTTGCTCGTAGTAAATTGTTCGTGCAACTGACCAATATCTTCAGTTTTCTTTACAAATTCATCTTTATTAAATCCTTTTTGGGATAGAACGAAGTCAGCACCTGAAAAAGAAATTTCTTTTTTATTGTCGGCTACAATATAATCGAATAGTATTGAACTGTTTGCAGGTGGGTTTTCGATAATCCCATTCACTGTATATTCTTTATCAAAGTTGCATTGTAACTTGATGGTTTTGCCTAATGGGTTTTCTTTCCGAAAGATTTTCTTTGAAAGGTTTTCTGTAAGTAGAATAGTGTTATTATCGGAAAGTACTGATTGTTCGTTGCCTACAATTAGTTTGAAATCGAACAACTTAAAAAAGTTACTGTCAGTGGCAATACCTTCCGATTCAAATGAAACTTTTTCATACCATAACTTCGTTTGATTGCCTCTCAGTTTGGTGATAAATGTTGCAGATTCAAGTTCAGGGCATGTTGCATAGTCAAATTTAAAAAAAAAGCTGCTTTCAATAGCTTCCCAGTTGCTTTCTGGAGAGGCCCTGATAATGGTCATGTAAATGTCCTTGTGGCGGGAATGAAATTTATCCATTGTCAACTCATTATATACATACGAGAAGAGCAAGGAAATACTTAATACTCCATAGAAAAGGGTTGTTATGCTCCCAACAGTTATCAACTTGGATTTTTTCAAGTTGCGGTAAGCTATTTTAAAGTTGAATTGGTTCATGGGTTGATTTTTTCATCGGTTCTTACCAACCCGTCAACAATGCTGATTATCCGCTTCCCGCATTTCGCGAACTCCTCGTTGTGCGTAACCTGAATGATGGTGATGCCTTCTTCGTTCAGTTTTTGCAACAGTTTCATGATTTCGCGCCCCTGGTCGGAATGCAGGTTACCGGTGGGCTCGTCGGCCAGGAGCAATTTCGGTTTTCCGACTATGGCGCGGGCAATGCCAACAATTTGTTGCTGTCCACCCGATAGTTGAGACGGGAACAAATCTTTCTTGGCCACCATGTTAAAACGGTCGAGCATATCGGCCACCATAGCCTGGCGCTCCTTGCTTTTTACCCCTTTATACACCAGCGGCGTTTCAATATTCTCGGCCACGGTCATTTCGTCAATCAGGTGAAAGGCCTGAAAAATGAAGCCTACGTAGTTGCGGTGAAACTCGGTTTTTCTCCTCTCGGTAAGTTGATGCGCCGGCTGGTCGAGGAAAAAGTAATCGCCTTCGTTGGGCTCGTCCAACATACCAATGATGTTGAGCAGGGTGGATTTTCCGGCACCGCTGGGCCCCATGATCGATACAAATTCTCCTTCATTTACCCTGAGGCTTACATCTTTCAACACGAACGCGCGCTGAAACTTGTTGTCGTAATACCTGAAAATGTTGTTGAGTGCAATCATAATCGTTCATTTATTTTGTTGTGGATTTACAAGCTCAATGCCAAGAAATAAATGTGTTGATATTCAGTTGTTTCTTCAAATAGCTCCCATTCAACTGTAAAAAAAATATACACTGGGTGTAAAATAAGTTGACGGCAATGGAATTTAATCTACCATGAATATTTAAAATCATATTTTATAATTTCATGGAAATATCACTATATTTGTGATGAAAATTTAAAGCATAAGGTGATGATTGATCGAAGAATAATTGCCGATATCAACGACTCGTTGAGTTTTTTCCCGGTGGTGTCCATTGTAGGGCCGCGGCAAGTGGGAAAAACAACCTTGGCCAAACAAATTATGGCTCAGGTGGATAAACCTACGCTTTATCTCGATTTGGAAATCCAGTCGGATTTGTTCAAACTGAACGATGCCGAATTGTTCCTTTCGCAACATGCCGATTATTTGGTGGTGATCGACGAAGTGCAGCTCAAAAAGGAATTGTATCCGCTTATTAGGGGTTTGGTCGATCAGCACCGGGTGCCCGCCCGCTTCCTGCTGTTGGGTTCGGCTTCGCCTGAATTGATCCGCGATTCGTCGGAGTCGTTGGCCGGGCGCATTGCCTACCATCAGCTTTTCCCGTTTGGCCTTACCGAAATTCCGGATACCATTTCGCAAAACGATTTGTGGGTGAAAGGGGGTTTTCCCAACATGCTTTTTACCGATAAGCCAAACATTGCGCGCCGTTGGATGGAAAACTTCATCAGTACCTACCTGAACCGCGATTTGTTGCAGTTGGGTTTAAGCGCTTCGCCCAAGGTAATCCGCAACCTGTGGACCATGATGGCGCACCTGAACGGTCAGTTGCTGAACGCCACCACTATGAAAAGCTTGCATCCATTTCATTGGAACATATCGAAGCGCTTGGTGAAAACGCCCAAGGTTTTCCTAAGCGACACCGGAATTTTGCATCATTTACTGGGGATTAACGACTTTGTTTCGCTTTCGGGCAACCCCATTATTGGAAGTTCCTGGGAATCGTTTGTATTCAATCAGGTGATGGCCGTTAAGCCCGACGAAATTGACCTCTATTTTTACCGCACCCATCAAGGAACCGAAGCCGATTTGGTTTTTGCCCGAGGCTACACAGTTGTAGCTACAGCCGAGGTCAAATATTCCAACTCGCCACAGCTCACGAAAGGTAATTTCCAGGCAATCGACGATTTAAAAGCTCCGATAAATTATGTGCTTACGCCTTCATCCGGCGATTTTTTGATGAAGGAAAACATAAGGGTTTGTTCGCTGAAAGGTTTTATTACAGAACACCTCCCTACTTTTTAATCATGACAGGATTTTATATTTATCAATAGATGAACTGGGTAATATTTATTAGATGCCTGTTTCAACAAAAATAATTGTTAATTTCGGTCATACAGCAGGAATGCTTTTATTGGCATCCTCCCATGGCCGGAGGAGGAGGATTATTAGCTTCTTCCCTTGGGTTAATACCGACAGCCATCGGTATAAACCATCCAATGCTTTATTTTGGTGGCATTGTCATTAGCAGCTGGTAATTGTTGTCTTTAAAGAATCTGCTTTTATTCAAACCTGATCCAATTAATTTCTTTTGCATTTGCATCGGAAGAAACAAGCATCAGGTTATGAACCCCTTTGGGCATAGTGATTGCCTTGGTTATGAGAGGTTTAAAAACCTCGCCAGCCGGAATTTTTACTTCCCCAAGAAGCTGTCCATCTAGATGGTTTAGCCTGATTTGCACAACTCCACCTTTTTCTGAGCGGGCTTTTACATGCAACTTCGTCATCTTCCTGCTTCCAAAATCTACTTCATTATACTGTATCCAGGCTCCCCGGCTTTCGAACAACGTTTTCCACCCCCCGAAAGCGTTTGTTGTATCGTTAAATTCGACGCTGATCCCAGTGCTGCTGATGGCGCTGTACCGGTCGATTTCAATAGTGCTGCCTGCTGGTGTTAATCCCACACCACGCAAAGTAGGCAAAACCTTTTTTATGGTTCCGTCGGCATTGAAAAACAAGCTATCGACCCGTACTGATCGGTTTTTGTCGAATTTGGGGGAAAGGTCGTTGTGGTGATAGAACAGGTACCATTGCTTGTTGTATTCCAAAATGGAATGATGGTTGGTCCAACAGCCAGTGGACGATTCGTCCATTATTACCCCCGTCATTGTAAATGGGCCCATGGGATTATCGCCTATCGCGTATTCCAGACGTTCAATTTTATTTTCAACATGGGGAAAGGTGAGATAATACTTGCCCTCGCGTTCAAAAACCCAGGGGCCTTCCTTCAATCCCTTCTCCGGAAGATTGGGAATGATCATGGGTTCAGAATCGAGTTCGAGCATGTTGTCTTTCAACCTGGCCACGTAAATATTCCCCATCGACCAATAGATGTACGCTTTTCCATCCTTGTCGATCAGCACATTGGGATCAATTCCCCTGATGCCTTCAATGTTCGATTTCTCGGGCTGGTATGGGCCTTCGGGTTTGTCGGCCACAGCCACTCCAATACCAAAGCCCCTGCGTCCGTTGGCATTTACCACCCGGGTGTTTGCCGGGAAATAAAAGTAGTATTTGCCATTACGCTCAACACAATCGGGAGCCCACATGCTGTACGAGGCCGAGTCGATCCAGGGTGCATCGTACTGACTGACAATCATTCCATGGTCGGTCCATGCACTCAGGTTTTCCGATGAAAACACATGGTAGTCTTCCATGCAGAACCAATCTTTGCGCAGGTTTTTGCCTTCAGGTGCCCTGATGTCGTGCGATGGGAACACAAACACTTTGCCGTTGAATACCCGTGCCGAAGGATCGGCTGTAAACTGGTCGCGGATTATTGGGTTCTGTGCCGAGAGATTGCACACCCACAATAAAGCAATACTTGCAAGTACTATTATTGGTCGTTTCATCTTTTTTATTATTGATTTTGTATCAGCTCATTCACTGCATTCGAAAGAAAAATAAATGTGGCCCCCTC
>CAZSIK010000086.1:0-8018 GCA_964606515.1 uncultured Prolixibacteraceae bacterium | reverse complement strand
CTCGGGGATCACGCACTCGTTTTCGCCCCAGAGAAAGGGCCAATCGTCTTTGTTTTCCAAATAATCGGGTTTAAGCATAATCAATCCGGGAACAATACCCCCGGCAATGGTGGTAAAATCGGCGCGGTTGTTCCCGTAGGCCACTTTCTTGGTTTTTGCCCCCACCGACAAAACAAACGATACATTGGAATAAGGATGGCAACCAAAAAGATAATTCAATGCCCTGAAAACATATTCCTGCCCGATGATGTCGGGGAAAGCCTTATGGGCATAATAGTTGGTTACCGCCCAACGTATTATCATGCCATTTCCGCCCCAACCCCCTTTGTTGATGGGTACTCCGTAAGGATTTTCCTTTTCCATTTCCTTCAGAGTTTCCTTGTATTTCAATACAAAAGGCTTCAGTTTTTCTTTATAGGAAGCATCCATGTAGGGCAAGGCCAATAAAGCGGTACCCAGTCCCATGCTGGCAAAACCGAAGTTGTTCCCTCCCCTGCCCGATGGGGTTTGACCCAGCAAGGTCCAAATTTTTACAAGAAAACGGTCGGCATAAACTGGCTCCTTTGTTGTGATATAGAGTTGTAAAACAGTGTTAATATCGGCCCCCCTTGCAAACAAGGCCATCGGGTCGCTTGAATTGTTGGTTTGATTATTTATGTTTTCATCGGCTTCGGCCAACAATTTTTTGGCACAAAACAGGCTCCGGTCAGCAAGGTTATCGTTAAAACCTTTCAAGGCCCGACTGGCAGCTGCCAGGGTTGCCGCAGTTTGGTAATCGAGGAACGAACTGCGGTTGGTAAAAGCCCAACGGTCGTCCATCGTGCCGCTCGATTTTCCATCGCTTTCATAAGGCTTAAGCTCAGGATTGAATGGAAAGTTGTCGGTTTCGGTCGCTGCATCGCCAAGATGGTGGTATTGGTGCAGGTTTGGAACGATAATGCCGCGTACGGGGTGGCCAATGTTTTCAACCTGAGCAACTAGGTTCAGCGTTCCATGCTCGATTTGCTGCAAGATGTCGGGTTTTCCGTCGGGACGGTGGATATCGACATAACGGGTGGTCTGGTCGATGTAAGTCTGATCCCTGTCCACCTTCAATGTTTCCCACGATTCAACAAAGCTGGAGACCACGCTGTTGTGCGAACCAGTCTGAATATCGAAATCACCGGCATCGAACCAACCGCCCACGGCCATGTTGGGAATGCGCTCGTAGGGTTTGTATTTGGTCTCGGTAGTAGGCCCTTGTTGGTAGCCATCGAAATGCTGCCAACTGACAGGAGCCTGCAAGCAATCGTCTTTATAAGGTTCCCCATGCCAAATCCGGTACGCTTCGTTCACCTGCATGTGGTCCATCTGAACTGGGAACCAAACATCGAGCGTCGGGTGCCAGATGTTCTGATAAACTTCATTACCAATAGTAAAGGAATTGGTTTTGTGAGTACCGTATTGAATGAAATAAATCCCGGGTTCATTTATTAAAGTAAAATCGAACTGGGCATATTGATAGCGCAAGTAATTTCCCCAGAGCGATACCTCGCCTTTGAACTTTTCAATAATTTCCCCTTCGGCATTGATTTGAAAAACCGAAGCGGTTTTTAACGGAGCATCATTTTTATCGAGTTCGATCACCGCCATTTTTTCCTGTGTTGGAAGGTATCCTGCCTGAGAAAACCCGATAACCGGTTCCCTTGTCCAGTCGGGAATTGCATTAATTTCTACATTCCAGGTAAGTACCTTTCCCGTTTTATTAGACGGGAGGTTCGATTTTACTATGTACCAGCCGTTCTGCGCCAGGTTTCTTCCATCAAAAAGCATCAGTTCGGCATCGACTGCCTGAATTTTGATTCTTCTTTCTGGGTCCTCGGGAGCCATTACCAGTGTTTTTCCTGTACTAAGCGCTAAGGGAACAATAAACTCGTCCTTACCCCTATCGTCGAAGGTAGTATGCACATCGAACTGCTTTATTTTTTTATCTGAAGGTTTAATACGGGTATTGCCTGCGGGATAACGGGGGAAAAGGCCAGGTTTGCCATCCACGAGAAAGGTTTTTCCAAAGTACGATGAAGGCAAAAATTCAAGGTTAAACCCGGCTGTTCCTTCAAGCTCCTTTGGCAGGGGCTTATCGAGAAAAACAGAGATTTCAATCCCTTTTCCCTTGGAACTTACACTTACTTTCGAGGTGAAATCAAGTTCCTTATAGGCAAGTTCAACAGTAATGGTTTGGGTTAATGGATTTACGGTACGACCAACCATTTCGGGAACCAGGTCCCATTGCTCGGGGGTATGTTGCAACCTCACAGCGCCACCGGTCGAAGTTCTGACCCCATGGTGGATGATTTCGATCCCCGCGGTTTTCTCATCGAAAAACATCCCGTTATACTGGTTGCTAAAAACCAACACGTTAACCCCTTGAGTTTCGAAGTACTCCAGATCGTTCAACTTTATACTTTGCGCCATTACATCATTGATCTGCATTACAAAGAACAATGAAACAACTGCAATAAACATACCCGTCGACAACTTAGTTGTTCCAACCTTCTTTAAAAACACTATTTCTATATTCATTATCAATGCTTTAATTATAAATATCAATTCGCTTGATTTAATTTTACTACTACTATTTCACCGGCATGGGTTGGAATATCGTATAGGTAACTGTTGTTGGGTTGTACCGTATTTAACCGGGCCTGTTCTGAAATGACGGGCTGCTTAACCACAACTGTCTGAAAGAAAGGGTTAGGGTTGTCACCTCTGGCCTGTTTAAGCAGACTTCCATCTTTTGCTACTAGTTTGTTATGTACCCGTAAGCGGCAATTTCCACCCAATACCGATTTTATTTCAATTTGTGTTACCCGTCCTTCCTCCCAGGCGAAGGCCACCTCAAATCCACCCGGAGTGCGTAACCCGCTAATTTCCCCTGTCTTCCATTCATCGGGAAGGGCGGGCAAAAAATGGAGGGCACCATCGTAACTTTGAAGCAACATTTCGGCAATACCGGCAGTACACCCAAAGTTTCCATCGATTTGAAACGGGGGGTGTGCATCAAAAAAGTTGGGATAGGTTCCACCGCTGCGACTGGGTTTCACCGGATCGACAAGGGTAAGTTGGTCTTTTATAAGCTTAAATGCATGGTTTCCGTCGAGCATCCGTGCCCAAAAATTCACCTTCCATCCCATCGACCAACCGGTTGATACATCGCCGCGTTGAATAAGCGTGTTGCGAGCGGCTGCAAACAATTCGGGGGTTGAATAGGGTGATATTTGGTTGCTTGGATATAAACCATACAAATGGGATATGTGCCTATGCTCATCGTTCGGATTATCCAAATCTTCCATCCACTCTTGTACCTGCCCGTGTTTTCCAATCTGCATGGGGGGTAAACGATCGATTATTGCCTGATAATCCTTTATTAACGAAGCATCGGCATTGAGCAGTTTTGCGGCTTTTATGGTGATGTTGAACAGATCGAAGAGCAGTTGGTTATCCATTGTAGCCCCTGCACAAACCGAGGGTCTCCCTGTCGGATTGTTCTCGGGCGAAATGGAAGGAACTACCACCAACCATTTATTTACCGGTTCCTCAACCAAAAAATCCTGATAGAACCGGCAAGCCGATTTCATTACAGGATAAACCGATCCGAGATAATTCAGATCGCCATTGTAAAGGTATTTTTCCCATAAATGCTGCGATAACCATGCCCCACCCATGGGCCACATGCCCCAATAAGCGCCATCAACCACCCCGCTGATGCGCCAGATGTCGGTATTGTGATGAGCAACCCAACCCTCGCAGCCGTACATGTCGTTTGCGGTTTTCTTACCAGTTTCCGATAATTCTTTTACCATCCTGATCAGGGGCTCGTGCAATTCGGGCAAATTACATTTCTCGGCAGGCCAGTAATTCATTTCGGTGTTGATGTTGATTGTGTACTTGCTGTCCCAGGCCGGATTGGTACTTTCGTTCCAAATGCCTTGCAGGTTGGCAGGTTGGCCTCCGGGTTGTGAACTGGATATCAGCAAATAACGCCCAAACTGAAAATACATCGATACCAATTCGGGATCGTAACCTTTCGAGAAATTGCGGATTCGCTCATCGGTAGGTTGTTGTGAAGCTGCTGAAGTGCCCAGGCTAAAACCCACCCGGTTGAAATAGTGCTGGTAGGCAGCTATATGCTTATTTTTCAATTCAGAAAAGGAAATTTTTTCAACATTCTCTAAATAATTCAGGCATTTTTCAGTTTCGTTGGCCGTTAGCGTTTGATAATCAACAAAGTTGGTGGCAATCGAAATAAGCATGACTACTTCACTTGCTTTATTGATGTTGATTTTATCTCCCTCAATTGAAGCAACTCCATCGTGCATTTTCATTTTTACACGGGTCGAGAATTTCACTTGTCCCGTTACCCCTTCATGGGTACCCGAAATTCCGGTCATTTCCAGCTCATTTACATTCAATGGCTTATACTCCAGTTTCAAAGGACTGCCTAAACCTGCCGAGAACGACAACATTCCAGGTTTATCGGCAGATAACCGCAGCACGATCACCTGATCGGTCAACGAGGCAAATACTTCGCGTTTATAGCTTACCCCGTCGACTTTGTAAGAAGTGGTTAAAACCGCTCTTTCCAAATCCAAATCCCGGTAGTAAGCGGTGAAATTTTCGTGCCCGGGAAAGCCCAGGTGCAGTGTCCCCACTACCTGATATTTTGAGCCATGCAAACGAGTCAGCATGTTTTTGTTAATCAGGTTCTCTGCTTCTTTATAGTTTCCTCCGAAAATCTGCTTTCGAATTTCGGGCAAAGCGCCCAAGGCATCCGGATTATCGTTGCGAGAAGGTCCGCCCGACCAAAAAGTCTCTTCGTTCAGCTGGATTTTCTCGTTTACGGGGTCACCATAGACCATTGCACCCAATCGCCCATTACCCGCGGGGAGGGCTTCGTTCCACACTGTAGCTGGTTTGTTATACCATAATTTTAAATTACCCCCGGATTGGGCTAAAAGATTAAATATTCCGGCTATTAGAATAAGGATAAGGAAACATAATCGTCTCATCGTATGCTATTTAAAATAGAGTTGATCTTTCAAAAAAGTATAAAACCCATAACTAAGAACCTTCTGGAAAAAGGTTTTCTTTTCGTGCTTAAAAATAAAATCCTCTGGAATGCGTACGGTTCAATTTTAGACACACTATTTGCAATATCAGACATAAAATTTCAACATTCGGCAGTATTATCCGATTTCAGAAATCCAGATGCAGTATATTGGAATAAAAGCTAATATTGGCTCAAAGTTAAAAGGCACTTTGATCTCATTCTGTCCCTATCTTCTTTTCATGTCGTTGCTTATCAATTCATCGAGATTATGAACCGGCAATTCCATTTTACCAGGAAAGGGCATTTTACTAAACTGCTGAAAATAAAGCAAACAGGCATCTTTCCAAACGATTGCATTTTTGCTTTGATCCTTTAGTTTTCGTTGTACTTCGATAAACCGTTGCCTATCGACATATTTTTCCGATTGCTCCCAAACCAGTTGAAATTGGCGTACTTGATTAACACCAAGATCGTACTTATAACAGAGCTCATTCCATAATGAATTCCCATTTTGGATTTTATAATCCCAGGGAAGGTGATGGAACCACAACAGGAACATTTCGGGACAGGATTCGCGGTTTTTGAAAATCGAATTCAAAGGTTGATTGTACTGGCTAGCCGCATTACTTCCCGATTCAGTCCGGTTAAAACCAATCCCAATGGAATCAGCATTATGATAATAAGGCGGGGTCCAGTCTTTACGTACACGTGGGGGCGCCCACCAGGGGCCTGGACCATAGTGTTCGTTGGCAGCAAATATATGGTGTAAACCCAATGGCATCATGTAATTTACCACTGCCTCACGACTGTCGAGCATCATTTGTTTCACCGGCTGCAAAAAGTTCAGGTTCCATTCGAAGGAGAACATTGTGGCTGCTTTATCTGAATCGATCGGTGAAAAGGTAAGCTTTAACCATTCGTCGGCAATCTGGCTCGAAGAAAGGGTATGGTTCCAGGCCAGGCGACCAAAGGCATACCAGTTCGATTGGGCAAAATGATGCCCGCACCAGTTTTCATCGAGGCCAATGTTGGCTACTCCGGCAATTGCCGTGTGTTTTTGTGGTCTGAGTGTTCCATCGGTACAACGGGCAACAGTGCTGCCTTTCCCAAATTGGTAAGTATCGCTTAACAGGAATTCTTCCCACATGGGGGCAAGGTAGGCCAGATGAATGGAATGGCCCAAATATTCCTGAGTGATTTGTAATTCAGCCATAACCGACGTTTTTTTCAACGCTCCGAAAAGAGGGCTGAATGGCTCACGAGGCTGAAAATCGATCGGCCCGTTTTTCACCTGGATAATTACGTTATCGCGAAACTGACCGTCAAGAGGAACGAATTCGGTATAGGCCTGTTTGGCGCGATCCTCGCCCGATGATTGATATACGAATGCCCGCCACATCACGATTCCCCCGAAAGGCTTAAACGCATCGGCCAGCATATTGGCCCCGTCGGCATGGGTTCGTCCATAATCCTGCGGACCAGGTTGCCCCTCGCTGTTGGCTTTTACAAGGAAACCGCCAAAATCGGGAATCAGGGCATAAATCTCCCTGATCTTATTGTTCCACCATTGTATGACTTGAGGGTCGAGCGGATCGGAAGTTTTCAAACCCCCAATCAGAGCAGGCGATGAAAACTTTATTGAAATATAGCTTTTGATCCCATAGGGGCGCAACAAATCGGCAATCGCTTTTACCCTCTGCAGCACACTGTCGGTTAACATATTGGGTGAAGCATTCACATTGTTGAGAACCGAGCCGTTTATCCCCACAGAGGCATTGGCACGGGCATACTCAGTCCAAAGTTGCTTGTCGGTTTCGGTAAGTACGAAGGCTTCGTTGCCTTTACGCCAGAAAATCGACAAGCCGGCATAACCCCGTTCAATGCTGCCATCGAGGTTATCCCAATGGTTTAAAATGCGATGCTCGTACGATGGGTTACATACCTCGTAAACAATTTGCTGACCCGTTTGCTGCCGGCGTAGCATCTCGAACACACCGTATAAAATACCTGTTTCGGTATTGGCCTGAATTGAGCCTGGCGACAATAAAAAACCATCGCCTTTGATGGCGCTGTGTGGTTTAACCAATAACTCGACCGAAGTGCTGTTTTCACCTTGCCAACTTTTCTCAAGCTCGGTTTTTGCCAGGGTAAGTATTGACGATTTGCTTGTGCAAATTACGTTTACCTTGTTCGAAGCGCTTTGCCTCAACCACAATTGATGTCCATTTTCGGCCATCAAACAAAAATTCACTAATAAGAAAACCAATAAGAAAAAGATACTCTTCATGATTATTTGTTTTTACTTGACACTAATTTGAAAAGGACTTGCTGGTAAACCCTCTTTATTATACAAATTGGCAAAATCGGGATTATCGGCCCAGGCGTAGCGAACCGATACCGGTTGATCTATATCCTCGTTCCAAACAAGCACTTCGTTATCCCTGATTTCGGCATGCGCCCATTCATATCGGCCATCCTCGCCGGCAATTGAAAAATGCGACAATTCTTCACCATTGGCCGAAATCAGCCCGGAGCCCACATTATCGAACGAAACAACAATTATATTTCCTTCAAGCCTGGCCGATTTCCGAATCGGGCCTGAGCTCAAAAGCGCTTTTTCGCCATACGCGATCTTCATTGCCTGCAAAGCAAGTCTTTCTCCAACAGGCTTTTTATTTCCCGGATGGATATCATTCCACTCGCCAAGATCAATATTGATCCCCAGGCCAGTATTGCTTGTGTTCAGGGCCGTTTCAAGCTGTACTTCGCGCATTTCGGCCCAGTTGCTTTCTTCAGGCGAATAATTAACATCCATGAAATTTGGCAGTTGAGCGATTAAAAAGGTAAGATCTCCCAGCTGCCAGCACTCGCGCCAATCCTGGATAAGGGCAGGCAATATTTTTTTATATGCCTCCGGATTGCCGGCGTT
>CAZSIK010000085.1:10293-14037 GCA_964606515.1 uncultured Prolixibacteraceae bacterium | reverse complement strand
TGTTGCTTATTTTACTGATATTCAATTATTTATATTAATTTTTACCGAACTATTGCTTTATTGAAAATAGAGAATTATGACTATTCAATTTCATACCAGGGTTTCAAAAGGTGGAATTATCAGAATTCCCCTAAAATATAAAATGGATGAAGAAAGAGTAAAAATCATCATTGAACATGACGCGGAAAATGAAAATGAAAAATTTGATTTTGAGGAATTTGTGTCAAAATGGGGGGGCTTTTTAAATCTGAGATAGAACCTGATCAGGCAAGGTTTGACTATTTAATGGAGAAATATAAATGAAGAAAATATTTCTTGATACGAACATTGTTTTAGATTTTGCCCAGTTAAGAATCCTCACCCCCGAATCATTTTTAGCAGAAATCAATTAGTTTTGCAACCGTATTTTTTACAATTCAAAGAATGAAATATTATAGCACGAAAGGAAGCGTCCCTGAAGTAGACCTTAAAACAGCCGTTACACAAGGTCTTGCAGCCGACAACGGCTTGTTCATGCCCGAGCGCATCGAAACCTTTTCGCCCGGTTTTTTCAACACCATTCACCAGCTCTCGTTTCAGGAGATTTCGTTCGAAGTGGCCAAAAAATTCTTTGGCGACGACCTTGATGAACCTACGCTGAAAAACATTGTTTACGATACCTTGAATTTCGACTGTCCTGTTGTACCAGTAAGCGATAACATCTATAGCCTTGAGCTGTTTCATGGGCCTACCCTTGCGTTCAAGGATGTGGGCGGGCGGTTTATGGCGCGCATGTTGGGGCATTTTCTGAAGGGTTCACAGGAACAGGTGAACGTGCTGGTCGCCACATCGGGCGATACCGGCAGCGCGGTAGCCAACGGCTTCCTGGGGGTTCCGGGCATCCATGTTTATGTGCTGTATCCAAAAGGAAAGGTAAGCGCCATTCAGGAATGTCAGTTTACCACCCTGGGGCAGAACATCACTGCCCTTGAAATCGACGGTACTTTCGACGATTGCCAGCGACTGGTCAAAACCGCTTTTCTCGATGCAGAACTGAACAAAAAGATGACCCTGACTTCGGCCAACTCGATCAATGTAGCCAGGTTCCTCCCGCAAGCTTTTTATTATTTCAACGCATTTGCCCGTAATGAGCAAAAAGATAAAAAACTCGTTGTCTCGGTGCCCAGTGGCAATTTTGGTAACCTTACTGCCGGCCTTTTTGCCAAAAGGATGGGCCTGCCTGTTCACCGGTTTATTGCCGCCAACAACGAGAACGATATTGTATATAATTATCTGAAAACAGGAAACTACTATCCCAGGGCTTCAGTACAGACCCTGGCCAATGCCATGGATGTGGGTGATCCCAGCAATTTTGTGCGCATACTCGACCTGTACAACCATTCGCACGAGGCCATTGTTGCCGACATTAAAGGCTATCGTTACAGTGACCAACAAATAAGTGAAACAGTAAAACGGGTATTCGAACAAACTGCTTACCTGCTCGATCCTCATGGTGCTTGTGGTTACCAGTCGTTGGAGGATGATCTGAAAGCCGGCGAAGTGGGTATCTTCCTCGAAACCGCCCACCCGGCTAAATTCACCGAAACGGTTGAAGCCATTGTGGGTCAAGGCAATGTTCCGCTGCCCGACAAGCTGGCCGCTTTCATGAAAGGGAAAAAACAGAGTATGCCATTGGACAGCGATTTTGAGGGATTTAAAGGTTTCATGATGGGGCAATAGTCTGGAACTGGATAGAAAGGGAGATTTTTACTATCTGATAGTTATTCAGAGTGAAGAGAAGAATCTTATTGTATTGTTTAGCATGTTTTTTTCCATAATTAAGTTTGTTAAATCAACGGTCTTCTTTTTATTTCACAATCAATAAACTGATAAAGTCGGCCAGGTAGAGGGGAATATTCACCAAATCACCATTTATCTCTACATTTTTTAACGACAGCCTTAACGACAATTCGGGTTGGTTTCTTTTTCTGTATTCTGACAGGCTTTTTGATTTTGTGCTCAACGATGATTTTACCTCGATCGGGATGATCAGGTTGTTTTTTTTGAGTACAAATTCAATTTCAGCCTGGTTGCCCGATGTCCAGTAAAATATTTCGTTACCAAATTGCCTTGATAAGGATTGAAGCACATAATTTTCAGTCAAGATACCCTTAAATTCTGTAAACAGTTTGTCGCCTTGCATAATGGTTAATGGCGAAAGGTGCAGTTTGGTGCGCAGCAAACCCGAATCGACCAGATACAATTTAAACGCTGAACTGTTTTTGTAGGCGGCAAGGGGCATTCGCGGTGTTCCTACCTCATACGTTCGGTTAACCAAGCCACTAAGCACCAACCACTCAACAGCATTTTCGTATTCACGGGCGCGGGCATTTTTCTCTATCAATGCATACCTGAATTTCCGGTCTTCCTTTGCCAGGTTCTCCTGAATATTTTGCCATAGTCGATAAAGACGTGGAATATCTTTGCTGTCGATATGTTTTGCAAAGTCCAGACTATAAGCAGTTAAAATCTGGTTATTGACAGAATCTGCATCCTGCCAGTTTTTAGTTTCGAGGTACCTTACCATCGTTTCGGGCATGCCCCCGCAACATAAATATATTTTGTATGCTTCAATTAGCTGACTGTGCAGTATTTCTGGAACAGAGCCGAATTCCTGAACATCGATGAATTCTTCTAAAAACCGGTATAACTTATCGTTGAAAAGCGGGAGAAATTCGCTGAACGAAACGGGGAATAAAGTTAAAAAATCGATGGCTCCAACAGGAAACGAAGAGCCTTCCCTTTTTAATGCCACGCCAAGCAATGAGCCGGCACAAACCACTGCCTGGGAGGGCATCAATTCGTTAAAATATTTTAAACTGTTTAAAGCATCGTTGCATTCCTGAATTTCGTCGAAGATGATAAGCGTTGTTTCTGGTTTGATATTCAGCCCTTTTACCATCGAAAGGTAAGATACAAGCCTCAAGGGATCTTTGGTTTTTGCAAATTCCGGTTTGTGTTCCTTTTCGAAGTCAAAATTAACATAACAAATGTTTTCAAAGCATTGCGCTCCAAATTGTTGAAGAATAAACGATTTGCCCACCTGTCGTGCGCCCTGTAAAACCAGGGGCTTACGGTACGGGCTGTCTTTCCATCTTTTAAGGTCGTTTAAAATATTCCTTTCAATTTTCATATGTATCGATTATGTGTAAAATTACACAAAATAGATATGAAAAACGTGTGATTTGGTATTTTTTTCATTTTTTGTCTTCAAAAGAAAACGCCGAATCATTATCGGTTTTTATTCCATTATTCTGAATCAAGGTTACTTAATAAAATATTGAGTGTTTCCTCTTCTGCTTGAATTTGTAATTCTTCCCTGATGATTGCAATAAATGTAATAAAAGTAAATCAGCTATGTAAAATTATCACTGGTGAAGCGTCATTAGAATCTTCTACATTTTTCCAGATTTGATTATTTTTTCAATGGTTCTTTTTCCACTGTTCTCGACCACAAGAAAGTACATCCCTGCTTTTGGCAGTTCGATCCATTCGTGCAGAAGACGGGTCCTCTTTTTCAGTACAATTTTTCCTGTCAGATTACAAATTTCAAGTTTGCTTTCGCCTTTAGGCAGATAAATATGAAAGCCTGTTGAAGAAAGGGTTGGGAATACCCTGACTGTACCAGCGTTGACTGATTCTTTTCCTGTATCGGTAACCACATGAAATTTATAGATCTTTTTTGTGACCCCATCTTCGGCTGTG
>CAZSIK010000085.1:0-10283 GCA_964606515.1 uncultured Prolixibacteraceae bacterium | reverse complement strand
AATAACTGCAAGATCTTGCCCAGTCTTAATATCAAAATTTCCGGTTCCGTTTACCGTAGCCCGTGCATGCCGCGGCAAGGCCGATAACACCATTGTGTGGGCATATCCTGTAGGCATTAGCAAAGAGTATTCGCTTACTTCGGGATCAAACGTGGGGATCAGGGTGCCCTGGCTTGCCGAGAACGAAAGTAAGGCTGCATTGTTCGAAAGGGTAAGCTCAGGTTTGCTGGTGTTTTCGTACAAGCGGTTCAGGGGGATGAGTTCCCGCTCCTGACTATCTGAACTCCATTTCAGCCTCGTTTGAAAGTTGGCCCTTGTGAAGGTGCCTTCCATTTTAAGCCTTTGTTTGTGGGTGGGTACTGTCGGCAGCACTATTTTCAGAAAAGTTTCAGTTTCGATTTTTTCGGTTTGGAGCATCAGGCTGTCGTTTACATACAGCTTTAAACTTGAACAGCCCGCAATGTTCAGTTCCAGGGTATATGCCTCGGGATAAACCGTTTCGATAATTCCTTCACAGCGAAGGGCCACTTCTTCTTTATCTGTTGCTACCTGGCTTCCGGTAATGCTTAAAACATCATGTTTGTGGAAAAGGGTGTCTTGAAATTGGGTATCCGACGAAACAAGAAGCGATAATCCCTTGCCTTTCCCTTCTGCTTTATTTTCAATTAGGTAATTAGGCACTATGATCTTATTGCCGTTCTGTGCGAAAACAAACGACAACACGTTCTCGTTGAGCAAGGCTTCGCGGTCGATCAGTCCTTCGTTAATGGCACTGGCCCCTTCCGAAAGGTCGAATTCGGTCCAGGTTAGCCATTTATTGGCCGCCGAAGCAAAAAATATCCGGTAGTTGGGGGCAACCACATAAAGATTATTGTTGCCATCAACTGCAATTTCACTGCGGTTTCGTGTTGAAGGACCAATTGGGTCATTTCGCCAGGTACCGGTTTCATCGCGGTACACATGGCGGAGGATTCCGTTGTTGGTGCGCGAATTCCAAAAATTGGTACTGTTGGCCATTCCCTCAGGAATATACGATTGAAGGATATGAATGCCCCCCTTGCTGTCGACACACTGCGATTCCTGGTTGATCAAGCCCCGGTATGTAGAAACGTTCCACACTTTAAGCCCTGAAGAATTGAGGGTCATCGGCTTCGAATTTACTGTTCCTGCCAGGGCGCCCTGGGCGTTGTACCAGGTTCGTCCATCGTCGTCGCTGTAGCCGTAGCAGATGTCGTGATTGGTCTGGGCATCGGGGGTTTGGCGCCATACCCACGAAACATGCAGCCTTCCTGTAGAATCATAATGCAAACCATTGATGTACGCGTTTTCGTTGACCGAGGTGCCGTTAAGATATTCACCGATGTAGGTCCATCGGCCTGTCGAGGCGTTGTATTCCCAAAGGAAGTCGTCGCCATCGCCGCTCCATCCCAAACGGCATTCATACAGCAGGTCGCCATTGGGTTTCGATATAAAACGGGGATAGGTAACGTTGTTTACCGGACTGCCCTCGACCAGATAATTCAATTTTGGTCCAAATGATGTTTCAGTCCAGTTCAATTTCTCAGGGTGGTTGGCCAAGCCGGGGAGGGATTTTTTGTAATGCAGTACGTCGTTGTGATGATCAAATGCAAGGTGAATGGTCCCATCGTTTTCGCAAATTCCCATTGAGATGGAATAGTGGTTGTCGGCAGCGCGTGAAGCCGAGATGGTGTGGTCTTTAAATTCAATGGTTTCCCATTTCCCGAAAGGAAGTTTTTTGCGTGCAAGGCAAACCCTGGCCACGGTATTCCAAAAGCAAACATACTGATAATTATTATAGGTGGTGATGGCGTTTTGCTGGAATGAAGCGAAATTGGCTCCTTCGATCGTGGTTGCGGCCTGGCCCGAAACTACTTCAACATGAAGCTCGGCATGGTTCACAAATAAGGTAGGGCTAATTACCAGTTTCCCTTCAGGTGAAGCAGGCGAAGGGGTGTATTGCTTGCTTTCTTTGCCAGATAGGGTAAATTGGGGACAAGCGATATCGATCGTGTTCCCATCGCCAGCCAACCGGGCGATGTCGCAAGTTACCCAAAAATAGTTTTTCCCGGGTTTCAGGGTTTGGCCGCTGGCTAGTGTAAAGTCTTGTGTTGCCAGAGTGCCGCTGGTTTTAGCAACTTCTGTCCCTGTGCTGAAAACCGAATCGGTTCCTGTATAGTAAATTTTGATGTCTTTTATGTCGCTTGTACTGGTAGTGCCTAAAGTGGAAAGTGATAGGCTTGTTAGTTTTAAAGGATTCGAATGGTTGTTAGTCCTGATTTCGAGGCACAGCAAAACGTTATTGTTTGAATTTACATTGGCAATAGTGTTTTTTTGTGTAGTGGTAGCACTAATGAATTCCATATCGGCAAATAAGTCAGAAGCCACATAACTTCCGCCGGTAATGGTTCCATGATAAGCATTTGGGCTTGCGTCGGTTGCTTTTGTCGATTGGTCATCAAAATTCCAATAACCTACGAGGCCACTTTCGCTTCCGTTTAATTTTTTAAACCGGTTACTTTCCAGTTCCTGTTCTGTTCTTGCAGTACGCCAAACCCGTACCTCGTCGATCAAACCTTTTAAAGTACGGGCGGGAAGGTCGCTGCGCCAGTAAATATTGTCCCAACCCAGATAGGTATTTACCGTGCTGAAATCGTGCACCGAAAAGGTGGCAGCAGGATAGTCAAATTTTACGCCGTTGATATAAATTGTTTTTGAGTTACTGCTAACTACCAATGCTACATGGTTCCATAATCCGGGTTTTGGTTTTTCGGGTGAAAGGCTTTCTACGCTGGGAGAATCCCATATCCCTTTTAGCTTCGAAGGATCGACATTCTTGTCGTATTGCAGGCCTATTATTTTGCTGTTTGCTCCAGTAGCCGTGCGGCTCGAGATCAAGGTGGCGTAATCGTTCTGGGAAGCATCGGGCTTGTACCACAATTCGATGGTGATTGGTAAAGCGCTGATGTTCATTGGGGGCAGGGTGACATTACTGTTTGCCCCATTGCCTCCGGGAAGTGAAATTGCATAATTCTGGGCACCTGACTTCTCAGCGCATAAAACTAATAAGATGAAAAGCAAGATAATTGATCGGTTCATGGCAGATAGGGTTTAGTGCACTTATTTAAGTTGAACACAACAAATTTATGAAATTTCTAAAAGGAGGAAAGATGGTCTGGGCTATAGTCCAGACCACCTTTGCCTTGTTGTTGTATTATGAACGTTTATGAAGTTTTTTATTGCTTCAGGAACTTCGATTGGAATGCCTTACCATTGGCTTCAATGCGCAACATATAGATGCCCTTGCTGAATCCATTCAGGTCGAAACGGACACGGTTGCCCAATGCATTTTGGGTAGCCAGATGCTGACCAGAGGCAGAAATCACCTTCACTACAGCACCTCGTGTCAATCCTTCAACATTGAGATACTCCATGGCCGGATTCGGGTAAAGGCGAATACCGGGAAGCACTGAAAGTTCCGATTTGCTAACCTTGAACCCATCGTATCTGGCTTTGACTGTATCTGCATTCATAACACCTGAATAGATGTTGAACTCGTGAATGGTGCCTAACCAGGTTTTGTCGTTGACATAACCCGATTTACACAGATAGGCAAAACTATTACCGAGGTTGGCAATTTTGTTGTTACCCGATAGTGAATCCGATCCGGCCAACACGCCATCAACATAAAAGGAAACAACATTGTTTGTTATTGTACTGACCAAATGGTGCTTCTTGCCATCGGCAGCATCAAGTAAAGTTCCGGTAACCCCTTCTTCAACACTCCATGGAGTTGTTGTGTTCATACAGCTTATGGCTGCACGGCTCTTGTGGGAGGTGAAGAAATAATCGGTTCCGAAGTCGCCTGTTGTGTTGCCAAAATAAGAAATCATCCGGTTCCCGTCGTTGTTCTTGATGTCGGTAGCGATGAACAGCTCAACGGTTATCGACGTAAAGGTATTGATTGCAATGGTGGCAGCAGGTAAATCAATGTATTCGCCATTGACGGTTGTTTTATATGCGCCGTTTGCAATGGTTCCGCCAACGAGAGTGCCATTGGCGTTGCCTACCACGTCCTTGGCCGTTCCGTCCTCAAAGGGGTACGAGTGGGTAAGAACAAATTCGGTAGGCACCGGGCCAATAATTGAAACTTTGATCACCTTGGACAATCCTCCACCCGAGAGGGTAACAGTACCCTGAGTATCTTTTGGCCCCTTGGCTGTAATGGTAAGGGTATAAGGCTGAAATGCAGGTGTAAATGCAGTGTCGGAAACTACAATGCCTTCACTTCCAATTATTTTTATTGTATCCGGGATGTTTCTGGGTGAGATTTGGATCTCAGCTGTTTCCCCTGATATGATCTCGATGCTATCGGAGCTTACTCGTAATTCACGTGTAAATGCAATTTCATCGGCTTTCAGGAATCTCCACTGACATTTGTCGTTCAGAGTGGTTTTGTTCGGGTAAACTCCGCTCCCTGCTGTGATGTTGTCGGTGCCTACTGCTTCGTTTGCCGCTTTGGCAGTTGGATGTAAAACGACATATCCGTCGGGAGTGTTAGTGAAGCTAAAGCGGAAATCGTTCGAAGAGATAGCTGTATCGGCTTTGAAACCCATTTTCCAGGTTTCGAAGAAGTATAAGTACCCGGTCAGTGCATTTTTAATGAAATACTGTCCGTCGACCTTGCTTTTTACGACAGTAAGTTGTTGGGCTACATCGAAAATATTTGCATCCATAAGCAAGGTGCGCGAATCGGTAGCCCTCTCTCCAAGGGGCAAGCCACTGGCTTTTTGCACCAGATAATACACCTGGTTTTCTTCAGGAAGATAATTGGGTTCTACAAGCGACCATTCGGCTTTTGTATTGTTTGTGAGTGCTTTATCGGCATACAAGCGGGAGCCGGAGGTCAGGCCATCGCTGGCACAATACTTATTGTTAGCCAGGTTTTTTAAGGAATAAAAGCCATTGGCTTCCTTCACTACCTTCCATTTTCCTTGCTCCAGAAGGCCAACCTTGGTGTCGTACCCATTGGCAGAAGCCTTGTTAAAATAACTGTAGTCGGCATCGCGAACAATATAGAACGTGCTGTCGTTGGTTGCCGGATCTACAGGGCGAAGGAAATAAAGTTGGTAATTGTCGTAAACCGATTGATTAACCAGTCGGGGTATGGCCAGGTCGCCGGGATTGCTGCCAATAGCCAAACCGCTTGCATTTTGTACTATTTGGTAGCGTTTGTAAGGGGCAACGGCTTTAATGTTGAGGGTATCGTAGGCTAAAGTGTCGCTTTCGCTTGCAATCGAAATGAAAAGTTGTCCTTCGGTTCCAGTTTCTGCTGAACTTGCCTCAATGTTAATGTTCACTGGAGTATTTCCATTCAATTGATCGGCAGTGATTTCAGCTGGTGAAACAGAAAATCCTGCACTGGTTTTAAACCGGGTGGTTCCGATGATATTGGCTCCGGTAAGACCCAAGGGAAAAGGTTTGTAGCCTTTTTCAATTTCAATTTTATTGTTGTCGGAATAGGCGATTTTAGTTACATATTGAATTTGGTCAGGAGTTTTGATCATCCAGACAGCCCTGATTGTGAAGGCTTTGTCGGGAAAGATCCCGCTGTTGGCTGTTATCGCATCGGTACCTACAAATTGGTTGGTGTTCTTTGTAGCGGCTTGTAGATGGATACTGTCGTTTCCTGCCTGGGTAATGATAAAACGGAAATTGGCCGAGCTGGTTGCAGTATCAGCTGTAAAACCCATTTTCCATCCATCGAAAAGATAGAAATAACCGGTTTTGTTTTTGTTCTTGATAAAATACTGACCAGGAACCGGGCTTTCAATAAACTCAACCTGTTGGGTTTCCGAGTTGATTCGGGCTTCCTGCAACACGGCTCTCGAGTCGGATGGATTTTGTCCCACAACCATCCCACTGGTTTTCTGGACTATGTAATACTTTTGTCCTTCAATAGGAACAAATTGGGCATTGGCATACCAATGAACCATGATCCCCAATAATAAGAAAAAAAAGGGTAGTAAATTCTTCATGAGTTTTTAAATTAATAGTTAAGTCTTAAATATGGAAAAAAGCAATTTTTGGATCCTTGCTTTTTACAAAGTAAATGTAGGGTTTTGGTTTTTTTCAGGCTGAAACAGATTCAAGTAATGGTAGCATATTTTCACGGCCTTTGATAATTATTGGAAAAAGGCTGTGCTTTTTTCGATGCTTTGAAACCCGGGAAGTAAGAATTAAAAAGAGGTAATTGTCATTAATTGAATGAGATAGTTATTTTTGGTTTCGTTTTTCTGCCTGAAGGGGGCATCAATAAGAAATTCAGTCTATCGTTTGATCAGTCGGATTGGGGCTTGCCCTTCAATTATCAATAAGTATATTCCCGAAGGAAGTGTACTCACCTGCAGTTCATGCTTTGTGGTCTTATCAATCCGTTTTTTACCTGTGACATCCAATATCCGGATATTTTTTGGTTCAGAACCTGAAAAATAAAGAATATCCTGCACAGGATTTGGATAAGCCAAAATTTTGGATGCGTTTTGAGGTGCATTTTTGGAGAGGGGTTGCGAACTGGCCAGGTCGATAATCATATAGCCCAGTTGATCTTTTAAAACCGGTTCCGATGAACCCGAGATTTCGCGTTGTTTGAATATCCTGATTTTGTTGCTTGCCGATCCTTGCTTGTACCTCAGGGTTGAGGTGATGTCGTCGTTATGGCTTTGAGGCATTGCAAAAAACACAGCTTGGGTATACGAAGGGTCAAATTCCACTTCCTTAAACTGATAGTAACCACCCACTTCCTGTTCCGAACTGATTCCCACGGTGATCCTCTTCCCGTTTGCCTGACCACGTCCGGGTTCAATGGCCACAAAACTCACTTTATCGCCGAATAATGTAACGTTGTTTTTCTCTTCCTTTTGAAGGCACACTTCGAACCCTGTGTTGCTCACATTTCTGATCCTGGGTGTGGTAGGGGTATTTATACTGCTTGTGGCCTGGGTGCAGAAAACTACAGGTTTTTCCGAAAAAGTTTGGTTAAACTGAACGGCCTTCCATTCGGTGCTTACCCCCGAAACGGTATTGGCTTCTGCTTTCAGCATCCCCAACTGCAATTTTCCCTGTCGGAGCAAGAGGAGGGCAAGTTCTTCGTTTTGGGCGAGCGTGGGTTTGTTAAGGTAATTCCAGGTTTCGATATGGAATTGCAATTGGGTCTTCATGATGTTTTTTACCTGGCTCGTCATGGGGATTTGGTAATTGTTGTATGAAACAGGACCCAGGATAGCTACTGGCAGTTGTTCTGAAAAGGTGTTTGAAAAATATGAAGTTTGCCATTGGGTGTCCAGAATTATAAAATTCCCTGCCTGGAGCGTATCGCCACCAGCAGCCCTGTACAAACGTACCTCGTTCGAATAGGCTGAAGTATTGTTGAACCCGTTGGTCCTTACCCGGTAAGTAAGGGTGCCGCCAACAGAATTTCCACCTTCATCGTCGAAATATTGGGTTTGATTGTCGGGGCTTGTGAATATTTTTGAATAACCTCCATTGTTCAACTTCTTTTCAATTTCATACTGCTTTGCAAATTCATTGTAGGGATCGTTCCACGAAATCCTGACCGATCCATTGGGTTGTAAAGCAACATTGGCTTTTGCTGCCACTGTTTTCCATGTAGGCACCATTTCATTGGTTTTCCTGAAGGCCACATTTGAATTATTCTGGGCATAGTATGTTCCTGCCGGGGTTAACGCTCCATTCAAGAGAATGGCCCGTTTGTCTTCTACCCAATTGTAAATTGAATACCGTTCCACAAAATGGGCGGTATCGAGTACGTTGAGAATGGCTTTCAAATCGTTAAGCTGCTTTTGTTGTTGTGAAGGCCAGTCGGAAGGCCACCACTCGGTAGTCCAGTTGGCCCCGTTGTTCCATTCGGTAATCCATAGCGGCAAGCCTGTACGTTCGTGAATGTACTTCAGGTCGTCGTACCATTTCTGGGGCGATTTCGCCCAGTAAGCATGAACCACGGCAAAATCGACCCGGTAATTCAGAGCTTTGCATTGATCGATAAACTTAAAGAAGCCCCACGAATTAAAGGCATCGGAAGTAACCGGTGAACCCAGTCTTAGCCCGCTTTTCAGGTACTGTGGCCATTGGGCCAGGGCGTTGTCGAAACTCATGTTGGCTTGGTCAGGTCGGTCGGGCTCGTTGTACCCCAGTAAATGCGTAACTTCTGTTTTGTTGTTGATCTGGCTCCAGCCCGGCCAATCGGGTTTTTGTTTTATGGGCACGTATTCAACGTTTTGAGTACCCACCTGGTCGGCGCTCCACGAATAATACCAGGTGCTTTTGGTCTTCTCGGCATCGTTTTTCGCCCCCTGGCCGCTGCCGCACCATCCTTTTTTACTTACCCATTCGTATTTAAAAACCCGGATGAACGAAACTGTTGCGGATAGTTCCAAGGGCAACTCGCTGAATTCAAGGTCTTCCTCGTCAGCAATAAAAACCCTGCTGTAGCCGGTGCCATCGGCATTGTTGGCCAGGGTAGCCATATACCCGCGTTTGAGTTTGAACGACCTGATTGCATTATCGAATGAACCCAATTGGTTATGGTATTGATGTAGCGAGAGCGAGTTCTTTTCACCAGAAAACCCTTTTCCTGTATAAACAACAAGGGGTTTGAAGCCTGTCGCATGGGGCATAATTGCCGTTCCTTGTCTGAAAATGGCTATCCGTGCATTGGTGCCGGGGTTCAGCACCTGATCGTTTATGTATACCGAAGCATTATACTTTGCCATCACTTCAGATGGCCTGAGGTTATCAAAAATTAACCAGGCATCAGGATGATTCAGCTTGACTTTGCTATTTTGTATGGGATTGTCGCTGCTGGTCAGGTGCAGTTCTATGGCTTCGGATAAAACAATTTCCTGGTCGCTGACCGAAACCATGGTTTGCTTTTTAACAGCAAGAGCATCGAGGGAACTTGCAAAGAAAATGAGGACTATAAGAATTGTTCCTCTTTGGATAACACGAACAGGCAAAGTTTGCAAAAAGCTGAATCTGATCTTGGTCATGATTGAATGCTGTATGTTAGAAAAAATGGTCGTTACCGACAGTTGCAAAATTATAGTGGCTTTTTTTGAAATGATGTTTCAAAAGCAAACGAAAATGCAACAAAATCAATCCAAGTTAACACGAAATTGATCCGAAATACCACTTTTTCGATTTCGAAGTGATTGATTTCTTTTTTTTTATCCAGCAGAAAATGGGTTTTTTCCTCCTGTACTATTTTTCAAACTTTCAATTTTGTGATAGTTTATGGTGCTTTTTTTTCATCCGTTCTATTTTTGGCGTTCTATTTTTGGTGTCAATGAATACTCCGATTATGAGAACTAATTTTTCAATCCGTTTTTTAAGGGCAGTTTATCTAATGGCCAATCTTGTGGTCGTTTTTACCTTGTTGGCTTTCATCATTGAAGATGGGGATAAGGGAACAATGAGCGGATTTAAACCTGGTGAAGTTTGGCCCGATGAGCAAGAGAAACACATCAACGCGCATGGGGGTGGAATTCTGTATTACGAAGGCAAATATTATTGGTTTGGGGAACATAAAACCCAGGGGCGTGGCGGCAATACTGCCATGGTGGGGGTCGGCTGTTACTCGTCGGAAAACTTGTACGACTGGAAAAATGAGGGCATTGCCCTGGCGGTTTCCGACGATCCTACTTCCGATATTGTTAAAGGATGCGTTATTGAACGGCCCAAAGTGATTTACAATACTACAACCCGAAAATTCGTGATGTGGTTTCATCTTGAGCTGAAAGGCCAGGGGTATAAAGCTGCCCGTACCGGGGTTGCTGTGGCAGACAAGGTTGCCGGTCCCTATCAATTTATTCGTTCTTCGCGGGTCAATGCCGGGCAATGGCCCGTAGAATTTTCATCGGAAATGAAATCTGACTACAGGGAATCGATACACGAATGGTGGACCCCAGAATGGAGAAAGGAAGTCGATAATGGGCTTTTTGTACGAAGGGATTTTGAACAAGGTCAAATGGCCCGCGACATGACTCTATTTGTCGACGACGATGGCACAGCCTATCATATTCATTCATCGGAAGAAAACCTTACCTTACATCTAGCAGAGCTTAGTCCCGATTACCTGTCGTTTACAGGGAAATGGACGAGAATATTTCCCGGCGGCCATAACGAAGCCCCGGCTATTTTTAAACACGAAAAGAAATATTACATGATCACTTCGGGATGTACCGGCT
>CAZSIK010000084.1:6819-14093 GCA_964606515.1 uncultured Prolixibacteraceae bacterium | reverse complement strand
TCAATGCCTGGCCAAACCTTGTCGAAAGTAGGTGAATTATGGGTGTCATCTGGCGAAATTCCGTGAACATCGGTAAACCGTTTCCAGTAATAGTTGCCGGGAGGCTTTACAAGCACCGAAAAAGCATCGACAATCTCCCCTTCAACTACCCGCACAATGCCCACCTGGCAAATACTCCAACGATAACCTTGGGCGGTCTCAAAATCGATGGCCGTAAAAGTCTGCATCACAATGCCGGCGCATGTTTCCCTTTACCTGCGCCATTAGGATGCCGGGGGCAGTTTGCTGCTGTCATTGAACTAATTGAACTGAATGCTTGTCCGCAATACTTACAAGTGTATTTCGACTTTTCACTCCCCTCGTAAAGCTTGTGTTTCCCTTTACCTGCTCCATTGGGATGGCGAGGACAAATTGCTGCCGTTAAACCCGATACACTTGAAAATTTCTGTCCGCAATACTCGCAATAATAATTTGCCATGATTTATTGGTTTTAAATTATGCCTACTCTAACTGTTTTCGGCTTACCTTATCATGGCTCAAAACTAAAATCCATGTACGCCAATCGATGTCACACTCTTATTATTTCAACAATTCGAATATGAAATTTTCAGACAAAAGAATTTTGGGCTTAAAATCTGATTTGTATTTGATCTTTTCAGGCACCTGACTAAAGCGCAGGGGCAATGTACTTCTTCACCATCTGCTTCCTTGACACATAGCGATCTGGCTCGGGCATGTCGTACACAGCTGAACGCAGAAATTGTCCAAATGATTTAATGTCGGGGTATTGTTCCTGTTCTTCAACCGAAATCAGGTTGCCGATCGCGATACGGGGCTGTTGTTTCCTTTTGTTGAATACTTCGTACGACATCCTGATCAGCCTGATGCGCCAATTAATCAAACCCAGGAAATAAAAAAACGGCGAATTCCTGTCGAAGAAGCGAATGGGGATAATCGGGACTTTTGCTTTTTTAATCAGCTTCAGCACGCTTTCCTGCCATTCACGGTCGCGCACCTTCATTTCGCTCAAACAGAAATCAGACACAGCCCCCGAAGGGAAAAACCCTACCGGATGGCCATTTTTCAACTGTTCGAAGGTTTCCCTAAGGGCATTAAGGTTGGCGGAAACATCGGGTTTCTTCGTGGTAACGGTTTTCACCGCGATAAAATTCCCGTTCAGGGTTTCAACCATCGAGAGCAGTTTGTTTACCATGAACTTATAGTCGCCACGGATGCCGGCAATCAGGTCGATCAGCATAATCCCGTCGAGCCCTCCATAAGGATGGTTGCTTATTGTAATGAAAGCACCATCGGGCAAATGTTGCAATTTTTCAGCATTTCCTACCCGATATTCTGCGCCCACATCACGGAGCAAATGAGCGGAAAACCCGGCGCCTTTATAGGCAAACGACCGGTCGTAAACCTGGTTCACCCTGTCGATGGAACAAAGATGAAGGAAAAATTGGCCCAGTCGCCTGCCCCACTTGCCCTTAAAAATAGGAGCAGCGCGTTCCAGATCGTCGATATCAAAAACCTTATGCTTCAATTTTTTTGTTCCCTTTCGGCCTGGTCGCGTTTATCGGCCATTTTCAATAAATCGAGGGTACTGATCACATTTACAAGCAATAGGATCACACATGCCAAAGCCGCAGTATACTCAATTGATTTGGGAAAAAGAACTTCGGCTAAAAGGATCAGGGAAATCAGTATACGTGCCTCGGTAGGGCCAAGAATGCCAGTGTCGATCGAATATTTATCGCTCACTTTATATCGTAATAACGCTGTAATCATGGCATACCCGTATAAAACCACCACCCCGATTCCAAACCAATCGGCAAGGCCGTCGGTATAAATTATGTATCCTGTACCAATAAGGATAACGGTAATCCAATCGACAGATACATCGAGGGTAAAGCCATACCATTTGCGTGGTTTGTTCCGGTAATAAGCCAAGCGTCCATCGAGCGAATCGCCAAACCAGTTGATTGCAAAACCCAGCAATCCTAAAAGAAGATAATACCGATGAACATAAGCTCCCAGTATGAAAGCCGTGATGGTAACCAAACTCCCAACCAAACCAAGCAGGGTTAGCATATCGGAGCTGATCCATGAAGGGATGCGTTTAACAAGATAAGCAATGGCCTTTTGTTCCGGTTTTTTCAGGATGTTGGTCCGGTGCCTCCCTTTCGAGATGGTGGAAAGGGTTTCAATTGTTTCCTGAGAAATTCTTTTCTTCATTTCATCACCATTTTATACGCCGCAATTTAACAAAAATTAAACAAACTTCGATCGTTAATCCATACAAGTCAAAAAAACAAAAGGTTGAACATGGGAAACATTCAGGTTTCAAAGGGTTTTTATAAAAAGCAATTCCTTCAATAAAACGACAGCCTAAAACAATTGATTCCGACAATTTTACAGCAAAAGCACTATAATACATGACTTTTTTATACTTTTACCTCTATTCATTACCAAAAATTGATTCAACATGGGAATTCTAAGAGACAAATTTTCGCTTTACGATGCGCCTCAAAAGGTGATCGATGCAGGCTTATATCCTTATTTCAGGGAAATTGAATCGGAACAAGATACCGTTGTTGAAATTCATGGAAGAAAGGTATTGATGTTCGGCTCGAACAGTTACCTAGGCCTGACCAACGATCCGAGGGTTAAGGAAGCCGCTATATGCGCCATAAAAAAATACGGTACCGGGTGTGCGGGTTCCCGCTTCCTGAACGGCACCCTCAATATTCATATCCGGCTTGAAGAACGTTTGGCTCAACTGGTTGGTAAAGAAGGGGCATTGTGTTACAGCACCGGGTTTCAGGTCAACTTGGGCGTGGTTTCGATCCTTGCCGGACGAAGTGATTATTTGCTTCTCGACGAGCTCGACCATGCCTCGATTATTGAAGGAAGCCGGCTTTCCTTCTCGAAGGTATTGAAGTTCGCTCATAACGACATGGATTCGTTGGAAGCCAAACTGAAGCTTTGTGAACCCGACCGGATCAAACTCATCGTTGTCGATGGTATTTTTTCGATGGAAGGCGACATCATCAACTTACCAGAAGTAGTACGACTGGCCGAAAAATACAAAGCATCGGTAATGGTCGACGATGCCCACTCTCTTGGAGTCTTGGGCAAAAACGGGGCAGGAACCGCATCCCATTTCGGGCTTACCCATCAGGTTGACCTGATTATGGGCACATTTTCGAAGTCGATGGCCTCACTGGGCGGCTTTATTGCAGCCGACAAGGAGGTAATCAATTACATCAAACACAATTCCAGATCATTGATTTTCAGCGCCAGTATGACCCCGGCTTCAGCAGCCACCGTGCTTACGGCCATCGACATCATGGAAAAAGAACCCGAAAGGATCGACCATTTATGGAATTTGTCGCGCTACGCTAAAGAACAATTCGAAAAAATGGGATTCGATACCGGGAAATCGGAATCGCCTATCATTCCGCTCTTTGTCCGCGACGACATGAAGGCCCTGCTGCTTACCAAAATGCTTCTTGAAGAAGGTATTTTTGTGAATCCGGTGGTTTCGCCGGCCGTTCCCAAGGAAGATTGCCTGATCCGCTTCTCGTTGATGGCCACTCACACCTACGAGCAAGTCGATGAAGCCATTGAAAAGATCACCAAGGTAGCCCGCGCACTCGAAATCCTCACCCCCGAAGCTGCTTATGCCCGGTAAAAAAGTAATCCTGATCACCGGCATTTCTTCTGGTTTCGGAAAAGAAAGCGCTGAACTGCTGGCAAGAAAGGGACATACGGTGTATGGGACCCTGCGTAAACCTTGCCCGGTTTCCCCTTCAGTGCACAGTCTGATTATGGACCTGACCGAACATGGATCCATCGCCAGAGCAATACAAACTGTAGTTGAAAAAGAAGGCCGGATTGATGTGTTGATCAACAACGCAGGTATGCACTCGGGAGGCCCGATCGAGGAAGCCCCGCAGGAACTGTTCAGGGCGCAGACTGAAACCAATATCCATGGACTGATTGGCATGCTTCAACATACCCTGCCTGTGATGCGTAGTCAAGGCAAAGGACTGATCATCAACATAAGTTCGATAGGCGGATTGATGGGCTTGCCCTTTCAGGGCTTCTATTCGGCCAGCAAATTTGCCGTCGAAGGTATTAGTGAAACCCTGAGGATGGAAGTGAAGCAATTCAATATTAAAGTGGTGGTGATCAATCCGGGCGATTTTCATACCCGCAACACGGCGAACCGAATCAAGGTTGTCGACAAAGATGGCCCCTACATCAAGCAATTCACCAAATCGATGACCATCATCGAAAACGACGAAAATGGTGGGGGAGATCCAAAAACCCTGGCATGTGTGCTTGGCAACATTGTGGAAAGTAAAAATCCTCGTTACCGGTATGTAGTGGCTTCATGGGACCAAAAATTGGCTGTGGTGTTGAAAAGGATCCTTCCAGCCTGGTTGTTCGAAAAAATACTGGCCTCGCATTACGGGATTTAGCACCCATCTAAAGACGATCAATATGAAGAACAGTTCAATGCAAATCAGGAAAGCAACTGTTTCCGATGCCCAACCCATAGCTCAATGCTTATTAATGGCAATGGAAGATCTTGTGTATGAATTTATTGGCTTCCGCGACCCTGAAAAGGCATTGAATTTCATGCTTCATTTTACCGCTTTGAAAAGGAATCAATATTCATTTGAAAACTGCTGGGTAGTCTGCAACGAAAACCAGGTTGTAGCAGCCATGAATGTATATGATGGGGCAAAATTGCAACAGCTCCGAAAACCAGTACTCGACTACCTGGCAAAACAGTATGAGCGGAATTTTATACCTGAAGATGAAACCCAGGATGGAGAATACTACATCGATACCCTTGGCGTACTTCCTGAGTTTCGCGAAAAAGGAATGGGTAGCGACCTGCTTAGCTTCCTAATTGACCAGTATGTTAAAAAACAAGGCCTAATACTTGGCTTACTGGTCGACTGCGACAATCCCAAAGCCAAACAACTTTATCTGAAATTGGGATTTAAACCTGTTGGGCAAAAAAGCCTGATGAGCAAAAAGATGGTGCATTTACAATACCACAACCACTTTGGGTAATTTTTCCACGAATGATGTAGAAGGTATTTTTTTGGAAACAGGTTTCTAATGTTAAATATTTCAATTATTTACATAAATATAGCAATAATCTGGGGAATTAATTCAATCTTTGACATTCATGTTGAAAATAGAAATTACTCATGTCAGAAAAAAAACAAAACAACTTTACTTCGCCCGACATTACAAAACTAAAATCAGTAGTCATCGACAGTAGAACGAGAATCTATATTCCAAAGAATATGAGCTCGGAAGATGCTCGGGCCCGTTACTGGCTGAACCGCGGCATCCCGCGTCCCGATGTGGTTAAAGCCTGACATTCATTAAAAATTGTACATTTGCCTGTAATTTGAGTTTTTAGAAGTGGATTTTAATTGAGAACGAACAATGGGATCTCTTTTTATAATAGGTATCTTTTTCTCGTTTTTTTTACAATTCTTGCTTTTTTCGAAAAAGAATAAAACCATTGTCGATAAAATTCTGGGCATTTGGATGTTTTTTATTGGATTACACTTGTTTAGTTATTATGCTTACTTTTTGGGATATTGGGAAAAATACCCACATCTTACGGGCATCACCCACCCTTTTCCTTTGTTGCACGGCCCATTTTTATATCTGTATGTTGTTTTCTCAATCCGTAAAACACAACTCTTTCGGAAGAAGGATTTTTTTCATTTTCTCCCGGCCATATTCTCATATCTATATATGATCCCCTATTTCTTTTTCTACAGCGAAGCGAGAAAAAGGTTGATCGATACAGGGCAAGTACGCGATTTGCGTGTTTTTATGTATGTTTCGTTAGCCGGATTTATTGTTTCAGGGATTGTGTATTCGGTATTAGCCTACCGGCTCATTGGCCGTTTCAACAAAATGGTTCACGAGAACTTGTCGTACGACGAAAACATCAACCTTAACTGGCTTCGCTACTGCATAATAGGCGTTTTTGGCATTTTCCTTACCGTAGGTGTTTTTTCAACAATTCAATACTTACTCCATGTTGATTTGGCTTTCAACCCCGATTTTATTTATTATTCCGAGGTAATCCTCTTCATCATTTTTATTGGCTATTTTGGTATCAGGCACGAATCACTTTTCATTGAAAATGTGCAGATAGGGGCAGTCCAAGTAGAAGAAAAACCCGAAAACAAAACATCATCAGAATATAAAAAGTCGGGTTTAAAAACCGATGATGCCGAAGAGTATCACAAACGCTTGTTGCAACTAATGACCAGCAAAAAGCCTTTTCTCGAGCCCAAACTTACCCTCAACACCTTGGCCAATGAACTTGATATTACTGTCAACCATCTTTCGCAGGTAATCAACCAGTTTCAAGGAAAGAATTTTTACGACTTTGTAAACGAATACCGCATCGAGGAATTCAAAACACGTGCACTTTCACTCAAAAACAAACACCTTAGTTTGCTTGCCTTAGCCCTCGATTCGGGCTTCAATTCAAAATCGTCGTTCAATTCGGTGTTTAAAAAGCATACCGGATTGACCCCTTCTCAATTTATAGAGAAAGAAAAGCAAGAGCTCACACTTTAATCAAGTCGCTATTTATTAATAGATTGAACGTCCTTCCCTACCCGACTGGACTTCTAATTGGTGTGCTTCCATAGGCTTGGACGACGCGCTTTGTGTTTGTGTTCACCTTTGTCGAAAAATTTAAAAGATATGAGAACACAACTTTTCTTTTTTACTTGCTTAATGGTGCTTTTTGTTACAACTGCAAAAGCACAAAACTTAACCCAAACTATAAAGGGCAAGGTAATCGATAAAATTAGCCAAACTGCACTTCCCGGGGCAACAGTAATAATAGCCGAAAGCAATCCGCCAGTGGGCACAACGAGCAATGCCAATGGTGAGTTCCGACTTGAAAAAGTGGCTTTAGGCCGCTATAATCTCGAAGTTCGAATGGTAGGTTACACTCCCGTAACCATTCCCGAAGTGTTGGTTGGGAGCGGTAAAGAAGTGGTGCTTATCGTTGAAATGCTCGAAGCCGTCACAGGTCTGGACGAAGTTGTAGTGAAAGCGGGCAGCAACAAAGAGCGGCCGCTCAACAGCATGGCCACAATCAGTGCACGGTCGTTTAACGTTGAAGAAACGCGCCGCTACGCCGGTGGTATGGACGACCCTGCCCGACTCGCTACTGCTTTTGCAGGGGTAACGGCAGGAGGAAACAA
>CAZSIK010000084.1:0-6809 GCA_964606515.1 uncultured Prolixibacteraceae bacterium | reverse complement strand
TGTTATCAGGGGCAACTCGCCAAAAACGGTTTTATGGCGTGTTGAAGGGGTCGATATTGGAAACCCCAACCACTTTTCGGGAGCCAATGTTGCAGGCGGAGGTCTTGTTACTACCATCAGCAGTCAAATGCTTGCCAACTCCGATTTCTTAACGGGTGCATTCCCCGCAGAATACGGCAACTCGTTGGGCGGTGTTTTCGACATAAAACTACGAACCGGTAACAACGACAAACACGAAAAAACAGTACAAGTGGGCATTATGGGCATCGACCTGTCGGCTGAAGGGCCTTTAAGTAAAAATGGAAATGCTTCGTATTTGTTCAATTACCGCTATTCAACCTTAGGATTGCTGGCAAAAAGCGGCCTCATGCCCATTGATCAAACGCCTGTTTATCAAGACTTGTCGTTCAAGCTGAATTTCCCGACCAAACATGCCGGCACCTTTTCGTTTTGGGGCGTGGGCGGAATCGACAACATTTCGGATAAAGAAGAAGCCGACTCTGCAAAATGGGAAACCGAAACCGACCGCATGAAAAACAACTGGGACGAATGGTTTGGTGCCACCGGTATCAGCAATAAATATTCGGTGAACTCCAAAACCCATATCAACACGAGCATTGTTGCTACCGGAACTATGAAAAAGCTTTGGCAAAAACGCCTCGACAATAATCTGGAGCTTCAAAACGACATGACATTGAACAGCAACACCAGCAAAATCAGCCTCAACTCATACGTCAACCACAAATTCAATGCGAAACTAAGCAGTCGCACAGGATTCAACATCAACTCGTTACACTACCAATACGATTTAAGCGGAACGTTGAACGAAAATCCCGACACCTACCGCAAGTTTAACGACGAAGCGGGCAACAGCATTCATGCCCAAGCCTACACACAATTTAAATACAACGTAAGCAACACGCTGAGCCTGAACGGAGGATTGCAAGCCGAATACTTTGCCGTTACCGAAAAATACACCATCGACCCACGCTTTTCGGTAAATTGGGATTTTGCTTCCAACCAATCGCTTACCATGGGCCATGGAAAGCACAGCCAACTAGAAGATTTGAGCGTGTATTTCATTAAAAAGAAAGAAAATGACACAGACAATTACCTTAATAAAGACCTCGATTTTTCGCATGCCCACCACTTAGTTTTGGCGTACAACTGGCAAATCAACGATAATTTAAGACTTAAAATAGAGCCTTATTTTCAGCACCTTTACAACATTCCGGGCATTGCCGACAGCTCTTTTTCGATGATCAATTACCGTCAGGACCTCACTTTTCAGTCGAAACTGGAAAACAACAGCATGGGCCGAAACATGGGTATCGATTTAACACTTGAACGGTTCCTGAAAAACAATTTCTACTACTTGGTTACTGCCTCGGTTTTCGATTCGAAATTCAAAGCCGACGACAATATTTGGCGCAACTCGCGCTACAACAAGCAATTTGTGGCCAATTTTCTGGTTGGAAAAGAGTTTGTTATCGGGCAAAAGAAAAACAATCTGCTTGGCGTGAATTTAAGAGGTGTTGTTTCGGGCGGAGAATTTTACACACCCATCAACCAAACAGCATCGCTTGCTGCCAAACGCCCCATTTTCGACGAAAAAAATGCCTTCAATCAGAAAGACCCTGTGACCAAATTTGTTAACCTATCGCTTACTTATCGAGTAAACAAAGCATACCACTCAAGCATTTGGGCCTTCCAACTGAACAACGTACTGGGCGAAAGCCAATTCGACAAATACGAATACAGCTACAAAGAGAAGTCATTTGTTAGGGCATCAAAAGTGTACAAACTCCCCATGATCAGTTATAAAATTGAATTCTAAAACATTAACAGCAATAAAAGCAACAACAATGAACACAAAATATAACCGTCCCTGGTTTTTCTACTGCCTATCGCTAATTATTCCCTGGATATTCTGGTTTGCGGCGGCATACATTAGTCGGATGCCGCTAAAGAGCAATGGCTTAACCATTTTGCAAGCAACATTGGGCATTGCCGGACTGGTGTCGCCCATGTTGGTAGCAGCTTATTTGTTCGCCACCAATCCCAAGCTACTGAACGACCTGAAGCACCGTTTTATATGGACAAAAGGAACAAAACCCGTCTATACCCTTCTTGCTTTTGGCTTAATATTCTGCTCAATTGTAATCGCACAACTGGTTTCGGTATTGTTTGGGCAAAGCCTGAGCCAGTTTGCCATAAGCGGAAGGCCGGGCTTCACTTCGGCACTATTGTCGCCATGGTTTATCCTGCTATTTGCCCCAATTGTTGAAGAGTTGGCCTGGCACTCTTACGGAACCGACACCCTGCGCAAAAAGTTTAACCTGTTTACAACGTCGATTATTTTCTCAGTATATTGGGTTTTATGGCATTTGCCCCTTTCGTTTATCGACGGTTATTACCACAGCAACGTAGTGGCCGAAGGTTGGCTTTACTCTCTCAATTTTGTATTCAGCCTTTTTGTTTTTGTAATTCTGATGAACTGGCTGTACTACAAAACCAAGCGTAATCTGTTCATCACCATTGTATTTCACCTGTCAGCCAACCTCTCGAACGAAATCTTTGCCACGCACCCCGATAGCAAGGTAATCCAAACAGGGATCCTGCTCATTATCACATTTATTGCACTGATAAAGGACCGTAAGCTGTTCTTTGATAATAAACCCGCTTATTGAGTAAAATGGAAACAAAAAAGAATAGGCCTTAAAACAAGTATGTAACTGATCAATCCAATCAATGCAATACTACTTTTCTGGCAACCCGTTTATCACCCAAAGTCGTAACCAAAATGTACACCCCGGGTGGTAATTCTGCCCCGTTCAGGTCGGTGGCATCCCAAGTAATGGTGTACTGTTGAGAGGGGTATTTAGGAGCATAAAGAAATACAGACCTGGAATAGCGGTCAAAGATCTCCAACCTGGGCAGAAGGGTTTGATTGTCGGGAACAATTTGAACGGTTAAACGCTCGGTAAAGGGATTGGGGAAACCTGTAATGGAAAAACCTTTTCCAAATTCAGGGTCAGCTCCTCGGATCCAATGGTATTTCTCATCTCTTTTATAATGAATCCCATATCCATTGTTCCCTTTTTCCATCCAGATAAAATCGACAAATTGAAAGTTGAAATTTTTGTAGGCTATAGAAGGATGGAAAGGATGCCCGGTAACGGTATCAAGAACGGTAGAAAACCCCATTGAGGCTCCATACGAAAAACCATGACAAAGGGTATCATCTCTGGTTAAGAGATAACTGTAGCCTACGGCGGGCATCACATCATCGATACAGATAGACTCCACTTTTCTGGTGGAAATTGTATTTTTAGTTACCTTACTATTCCAATAGGAATACAAATGTTTTTCGGCTTCTGTTATTTTATTTTCCAAATCGAGGTACAAAAACCTGACATTATTTGATGACGAACCACTGGGACTTATTGAGTTATAGGAGATGCAGGGAAAAGAACCCAGTGCAGAATGTGTGGTATCTATTTTATTCAGCCCTCCTTCCGACCGGAAGAAAAAGAGTGAATCGCCTGAACCGTGAACAGCAAAATAGAGATCGTTATCATAAAAGGTTAAATGGTTGGCAATGGCAATGTCATCAATCACCGGTTTGGTCATTACGCTTTTCAACACCTTCAGTGAATCGTTCTCAAAGGAGGCATACTTCAACACATCGCTCTGATCTTCAAACCCTTCAATCCAGAACAGGTTAAGGCGGTCGTCGGCATCAACATCGGCAACCGGTAGTCTGCCCATCCTCCCTTTGGAGCTAATGGTATCGGGAGCGCTCCATTGAACAAAATTGCCTGTGCTCTGCCGAATAATACGCGTATCCGGATCGTTGCTTTCGTAAATCAGGTGAAGGGTTCCCGTCTTTCCAATAGCCAGGGTAGGATTGTTCCCTTCTGTAATAACTACAGGCGAAGACCAAAAGTTGGTTTGACGGTCAAGCCACATGCCTTTAATTACCTTCCATCTATCGCCGATGTCGGTAAAAACCACATACAGGTTTTCTTTCGAATCCCTTACCATTTTTCGCTGGTTATGATTTGATGTTGCCATCGAATCACGGCTGGAGGCGATAAAGGTCTGGGCATTCAGGTTAACAATCAAACTATAAAAAAGGAGATTTAAAACAATTCTTTTCATTCAAAAGGAGTTTTAGATTTCAGTTTTCAAAAAGAAACACTTGTAAAAGTACAAAACTTTACACGATAGTGAACAAAATCAAAATTTAGGAATTAGCATTCAATAAAGGAAAACTTAATTAGTTTGAATAAACAAAAATTTCAGTTATCGCTTCGATTGATCATCAATTTTAAAACTTTCACTGTTTATTGCGCAAACGATTGCACCTTTTTATTATCTTTGCTCACATGGAGAAAAACAAAGTAACCATACACGACCTGGCCACCCAACTCAAGCTATCGGCCTCGACCGTTTCGAGGGCATTGGCCGACCACAAGCGGATAAGCCGAAAGACCCGCGACCGTGTTCAGGCTGCCGCACTTGAGCTTAACTTCAGGCCCGACCCTATGGCTTCTAGCTTTCGAAAGGGGAAGAGCAATACAATAGGGATTGTCATCCCCAGAATCAACCGCCATTTTTTTTCCCATGCCATCTCCGGTATCGAAAGTGTGACTAATCCTGCGGGTTTTAACGTGATGATTTGCCAAACCAACGAAAATTTCGAGGAAGAAAAAAAGGCCATCCAAACCTTGGTACACAACCGGGTCGATGGCATCATTATTTCGATAGCGGTTACGACCCGGTCGGCTTCCCACTTGCAAGATGTTCTGGATCAGAAAATCCCAACAGTTCAATTCGACAGGGTTTGCACCCAACCCGAAACCGACATGGTATTGAACGATAATTTTACAGGTGCTTACGAAGTTACAAAACACCTGATTAGTCAAGGGCTTACTTCTTTGGTTCATTTGGCCGGCCCCTTGCACAACAACGTGTATGCCGACCGTTGCGAAGGCTTCAAAAAGGCGCTTGAAGAAGCCGGTCTGCCCCTGAATCCCCAAACTATTGTTGGCGTAGGACTGACACGATCCGACGGAGAGGCTTTTGCCCGTCAGATTATAGAAAGCAGGCAACTTCCGCAGGCCATCATTTCAGCAAGCGACTACTCTGCACTTGGTGCCTTCATCGAACTCAAAAGAAATGGGATACGCATACCTGACGACATCGCTATTGCAGGATTTGCCAACGAACCTTTTACCGAATTTATTGAACCGGCCATGACCACACTGGAGCAATATGGAATCGAGATGGGCCGGAGCGCTGCAAAACTGTTGATCGAACGGCTCGATTCCAATCAGGCAATTGCCGTGCCCCGTACCATTATCATTAAACCCAAACTGATTATAAGGGGATCGACCCTTTTGCAGTTCAATCAACAAAACTGTGCAATCGATTCGACAAATTGATGAAAGTGAAACAAAAGAAATTGGAGGATTAACGATTGAAGATTGTATAAGGTGGATAAATAAAAGATCATAACAATTAATATTTAAAACCAATCAATTATGAGTGTAGTTTATGACAAACGATTTGCTGTACATCCTGAAGACTTCAAGAAGTACGATACCGCGAAAATAAGGAAAGAATTCCTGATCGAGAACCTGATGGTTGAGGACCAAATCAGCCTTACCTACTCGTTTTACGATCGTTACGTGGTAGGTGGCGCAGTGCCGGTAAAAAAGGCACTCGAACTCACCCCCATCGATCCGTTAAAAGCTGAATACTTCCTGCAACGCCGCGAATTAGGGATCATCAATGTGGGTGGCGCTGGCCGTGTGATTACCGAAGACGAAACCTACCCGGTAGGTCACAAAGAAGCCCTTTACCTTGGCCTTGGAACCCGGAAAGTGGTGTTCGAATCGGTCGATTCTAAAAACCCGGCCCATTTCTATATTAATTCAGCACCGGCACATCACAAATACCCAAACCAACTGGTCACCCTCAAAGAGGCCAATGTACTGAAAATGGGTTCAATGGAAACCTCAAACGAAAGGCAGATCAATCAATTACTGATTTATAAGATCGTAAAAACCTGCCAGCTGCAAATGGGGATGACCGAACTGAAACCGGGCAGCGTTTGGAACACCATGCCAGCACACACCCACGACCGCAGAATGGAAGCGTATTTCTATTTTGAAGTGCCCCAGGGACAAGCCATCTGCCATTTTATGGGCGAACCCGACGAAACCCGTCACATCTGGATGAAAAATGAACAAGCTGTACTTTCTCCTTCCTGGAGCATACACAGTGCAGCAGGAACTTCGAATTACACCTTCATCTGGGGCATGGCCGGCGAGAACCTCGATTATGATGACATGGACAAACGTCAACCTGATCAACTGAAGTAATCAAAAAAGCTATGGCTTACCATGCAAAATACGATGAGATGACCCCGAAAAAGGTCGCTCCCGGTCTGGAAAGGCGCTTGCTGCATACCGATCACCTGATGTTGGCCAATATCGAGTTTACCGATGGGCCCACCTCTGCTCCCGATCCGTTTCATTCGCATCCGCACGAGCAGGTGGCCGTTATCCTTGAAGGGGAAATCATCCTTTTCGTGGGTGAAGAAGATGGGGTACAGCTTAAAGCCGGCGATCATTATGCAATCCCTTCGGGTATACCCCATACCATTCAACGCCTGACCAAAGTAGTCAGGATTGTGGACTGCTTTACCCCGATTAGGGAAGATTTTTTGGGATAAAGAAATAAAATTAACGATTAACGATTAACGATTAACGATTAACGATTAACGATTAACGATTAAC
>CAZSIK010000083.1:0-14359 GCA_964606515.1 uncultured Prolixibacteraceae bacterium | reverse complement strand
GCAATTCGGTATCGTCCCTCTCATTAAGGAGAGGGAGAAGAGGGTGAGGCGGAAAAACAGCAATTGCATCCGAAGACAAACGAAGGTGAAGTTCCCCAGCCGCACGCGGGACAGGCTGCGGAACGGAAGCACCCTAAGGGAAATTGCTGCCAGCCAGCCGTTGTCATCATTCTGCATATTCCAAAGAGCTGGTAAAAAAAATAAGAAATAAATAATAAGGAACAAAAAACAGGTTCTGAGGCTTGTAAAATTCCGTTGTTCTATCGTTTTTAATAAGATTTTGCGCTTATTGGGGGAAACCAGAGCAGCGGGTTAGTTGAAAAGATATCCATATACAAAGTTCATCATTAATAAATTATTGATTAATTTTGACAGGAATGAAAACAAACAACATATACATAGCACAACCTACAAACAGCGAGCAAGTAACAGCACTTGAAGCCTTCATGAAAGCCTTAAAAATTAAGTTTGAGGTAAGGAAAGAATCGCCTTATGATCCAGAGTTTGTTGATAAAGTACTGCAAGGCGATGCCGATTTTGAAGCAGGAAAAGGTCGAAAGGTTACGCTCGATGAACTGAACAAGCTATGGAAATAGTTTACCTGCCAAAGGCCGATGAAGATTTAGAATACTGGATTGAAACCGGCAACAAAACTGTTTTAAAAAAGATAGCACAATTAACCGAAGACATAATCAACACCCCTTATACTGGAATCGGCAAGCCAGAAGCGCTCAAGTATCAGTTGACTGGCAAATGGTCACGGCGCATCACAATTGTCCATAGGTATATTTACCAAATTGATGGCGAAATCCTGAAAGTTTACTCACTCAGGGGGCATTATTAGGAAAACTTCGATGCAACTTTTTCCCATTGCCAGAATGGAAAATTCAATTTCGGGTGCACACCATACCCCCTACTTTGCAGGAACCCGCAACCCGATCCACGATGTATCCCGACGTACGTCGAGGAGGATCGGAACGACCTGTCGGAGTTGAAGGAAAAAGGAAAAAGTCATTGGTCATTGGAAAAAACAGCAATTACAACCGACGACGAACGAAGGTGAAGTTCCCTTTATGGGAAATTGCCACCTGCAGCCGCGAACTTACGGCAAATCCCGTTAAGCTGTTGGCAAAGCCGTTAAAAAGTAAAAAAGCCGTATTTGCAATTCGGTATCGTCCATCTCATTAAGGAGATGGAGAAGAGGGTGAGGCGGAAACCGGAAAAAGTCATTGGTCATTGGGAATCAAGACACAAGACCGGAACCCGGAACCCGGAGAAGGGACAATAAGATTTTTGCGCTTATTGGGGGAAACCGCACCAGCCGCTGTTGTCATCATTTTGCATATTCCGAAGAGCCGGAATTTGATAATAAAAAAGAAAACATCTTATTTGTCAAAATAATGACCACGCACCGAAAGAATATGAATTTCATCTTTCTGAATTTCGTATATTATACGATTTTTCTGATCTATTTCACGTGACCATAAACCACTTAGTTCGTATTTTAGCTCTTCTGGTTTGCCAATACCATTTTTAGGATGTAGCTGTATATCGGATATTAATTTTGAAATTTTACTTTGAGCATTAATGTTGCCACTTTTTTTCCAATGCTTAATATCATTAAGTGCTTTATCTTTATAAATTACAACCATAAATCCTCGGTCTTAATTGCTTTTCCTTTGCTTTTCCTGGATTCTTGAATTTCTTTCACAAACTCTTTATTATATGGACTTTCTGGTTCACAAGCCACTTTTTCGGACTCAATAGTAACAACTTCGTCCATGGCTTTAATCAGGCTTATCAAGCTTTTCCCTTTCGGGTTATTCTCATTTATTGTTATAGTATAAGTTGTCATAAACTCTTTTTTAGCAAAATTATAAAAATTACATACACATATACATCCTGCTCTTCCCGATTTGCACAAAATAAGTTTACGGCACTGGTGGGCTTTTAGAAATCCTGCCTTTGGCTACGCCGCTCTTGGATTCAAACTCAGGATTCCTGCCCCGCTCTTCCGGACTCAGGATTTGTAAACTGAGGGGAATTGCTGCCAGCCGGCCGTTACAATCATTCTGCATATTCAAAATACTTGTGAAAAAAACAAGGAATAAATAATAAGGAACAAGAAATCAGAAAATGCGGGGTCGGCAATCACAACCGAAGGCGAACGAAGGTGAAGTTCCCCCGCCTTTCGCGGGGCAGGCTGCTGAACGGAAGAACCCTGAGGGGAATCGCTGCCAGCCGGTGCAAACGTTCTGTATATTTCGAGGAACGGATAGAATCACGATTAACGTGTGACTTATCATTTTCAATTGCGATACATTGAATTAGAAAGCAAAAATTGTATTTTTGTAAAAAACATTTGTGATGACCTATGTAATTAAAATATCTGATAAAAGTCCTCAGGCAATGAGTATAATAAATCTGCTTAAAACGTTGGCGCAAGATTACGACTTTTTAAACATTACTGAAGACATCAATACGCTTACTAATGTTCAAGAAAAAGAACTTGACCGAAGGCACAAGTATGTAAAAGACAATCCCACCATTGGAAAAACATGGGAAATGTTTGAAAAGAGCCTCTAATATCATGTATCTCAAATGAGTGTCTGCAAACTGATAATCAACCCATTTGCTGAACAAGATATTTTAGAAGCAAGGGATTGGTACAACGAACAAAAGGAGGACCTCGGAATGGAATTGTTGCAGGAAATTAAAAAAACAATAATGAGCATTGAACACAATCCTCTAAAGTTTCAAATTGTTAGAAAAGATATCCGTAGAGCCCTTATTGACCGCTTCCCATATTCTTTGTTTTTCACTGTAAACGAACCAATTGTTAACGTATTTGCATTATTCCATAACAGCCGCAACCCTAGTATTTGGAAAAAAAGAGGAATAATAACCAGTAAATAGGTTGTGCCGTTAACCCGATCCACGATGTATCCCGACGTACGTGGAGGAGGATCGGAACGACCTGTCGGCGTTGAGGAGTAACGGAAAAAGTCATTGGTCATTGGGAAAAACAGCAATTCCAACCGAAGGCGAACGAAGGTGAAATTCCCCAGCCGTTCGCGAGGCAGGCTGCTTGATGTAAGCACCCTGTGGAAAATTCTATACAACTATTCATAAATATCAGATTATCAATAACAAAAAACAGATTCTGATGCTTGTAAAAGCCAGTTGTTCTATCGTTTTTAATAAGGGTTTGCGCTTATTGGGTGAAACCGCACCAGCCTCTGTTGTCATTATTCTTAATATTACGAAGAGCAGGGGGTTAGTTTCCGGGTAATTCAGTACCTTGTAATAATTGAAATTTGTGATTAAATTTGCCTTATTGTAAAAATCTTTAAAATATGAAAGTTTTAGTTGATGTAAGAGATAATAAAGCCGATTTTGTGATGGAATTGCTAAACAACTTTTCGTTTGTAAAAGCAAAAACAATTTCGCCAGCAAAAGCTCAACTGATGGAAGATATTAAGGATGCTGTGGAAAACCTTAATCTTGTCAAAAAAGGCAAATTAAAAGCCAAATCAGCTAAAGAGTTGCTCAATGAGCTATAATATTCTTACCATACCCCCATTTGACAGACAACTTAAACGATTGGCCAGAAAGTATCCCTCGTTAAAGGCAGAATTCACTGAGCTCATAGATAGACTGGAAATCAGCCCTAATCAAGGAATTGCACTTGCCAATAATTGTTATAAAATACGTCTTGCCATTGCAAGCAAGGGCAAAGGCAAATCAGGAGGGACTAGGATTATTACTCATGTACAAGTGGTTGATAACAATGTTTTCCTACTTGCCATTTACGACAAATCAGAACAAGAGGGTGTTTCTGATAAGGAAATAAGAGAACTTCTTTCATATATTGAATAAGCGATGCATAACCCAAGTATTGCTCCCTGATAATTGTTCAACCATTCATAATTAGCAAAAAACGCATTACAACCAAAAACGAACGAAGGTGAAGTTCCCCCGCCATTCGCGGGGCAGGCTGCTGAACGGAAGCACCCTGAGGGAAATTGCTGCCAGCACAATGAATGTTTAAAATCTCTGGAGGAAAATTATGAATTATAAACCTTATCTTTTGGTCAAACCTAAGTAGCTAAGGTACATACCGCACAATCAAACCTTATTAACCTTATTAAAATTTTAGTGTGTGTTGCCACTGGTAATAAGGTTAATAAGGTTTTGGGGCAATTGATCAAATTGTTTGACTACTAAGGTTTTAAAGGTGATAAGGTTTTAAAGGACTTGGATAGAGCAACGGGATGGGCATGGGGGTTTTCTGCGGTAATCGGCGTTATCTGCGTGAAAATTAGGAAGGGGAAAAAGAAAAAGTCATTGGTCATTGGGAAAAACAGCAATTCCAACCAAAAACGAACGAAGGTAAAGTTCCCCCGCCGTTCGTGGGGCAGGCTGCTGAACGGAATCTGAAATAAATCAATGAACTTGCTTCCTTTCATTCCGGCCGGATGAGGGCACTACATTTAAATAGAGTTACTACCGCGGCCGGTTTTTTTTTGGTTGCTTTCTTTGGTCCACCGGCTGAAGCCGGAGGCAATTGAATGCAGCTTAGCAACAGTTGCACAACATTGATAGTATCTCCCGACCGGAGCATATAAATTGCCTCTGGCTTTAGCCAGTGGTTTTGGTGATATAGTTTTAATCAAAATCCACCGTTACAAAATGAGCCATTCCTGACAGAATTTGGCGGTAGCGGAAGAAAAGGAAAAAGTCATTGGTCATCAGGAAAAACAGCAATTACAACCAAAAACGAACGAAGGAGAAGTTCCCCCGCCGTTCGCAGGACAGCCTGCTGAACGGAAGCACACTGAGGAAAATTGCTGCCAGCCGCAACGAACTTTCTATATTTCCCAATAAGCGAATCTGAGATAGCAAGTATTAATCATTGATCTTAATGCAATTTTATTTTATTTTTGTGCTTAGATCAATTCTTTTTATATGGCTACTTACACAATCACAATAAATGAAGGTACTGATAGCGGCAAGAAGTTAATGGACTATCTTAAATCAATCGAGGGGGTAAAGGTTGAAAAAGCTAAAGCCAAAAATCCCGCTCTTGAAGAAGCTTTGGATGATATAAAGAATGGGAGGATTTACAAAGCTAAAAATGTTGATGATCTTATCAACTCCTGCTTGGAATGATGCATTATGAAATAAGCTATACCAACCGTTTCAGAAAGGATATAAAAAGGTGCAACAAGAAAAAGTTAGACCTTTACAGGCTAAGTGCTGCCATTACTATGCTGCAAACAAGTGGCAAGCTCACTTCTGAATATAAACCACACAAGCTAAAAGGTATTTATAACGGGCTTTGGGAATGTCATTTAAATCCTGATTGTCTTATGGTATGGAAACAAGATGACAAAAAATTTACCTTGATGTTCATGTACACCGGTACACATTCAGAATTATTTTAATCCTTACTATTGCTGATTTGATTTACACAAGATAAATTCAAAGCATTGGTGCATGGCAGCACGGAACAATGAAAAAATCCGGCACAGCCTTGTCTTCTTTTATGGGCAGTTGCTTCGGAATCCGGGCTGGGACCTTGGCACTGCATAACAACAGATTAATACACGATGATTATCGGGACGTTGTTACAAAATGAGCCATTCCTGTCGGAATTTGGCGGTAGCTCAAGAAAAGGGAAAAGTCATTGGTCATTGGGAAAAACAGCAATTACACCCGAAGGCGAACAAAGATGGAGTTCCCCCGTCGTTCGCGGGGCAGGCTATTGAACGGAACCTTTCTGGGGCATATCGCTGCCATCGATTGCCATCATTCTGCATATTACAAAGAGTGGGGGGTACTATTTGTTTTTTGCCGGATGCTGCCTTGTTTCAAAAACCCTGTTTATGTAAACAATCGGATTAGAAGGACTTAACCTGTAGGTTATTTTGATATTTTTCTCAATAAGCTTTTTGTAATCATGTTTTAAATGCCGAAACTGTTCATCCACAGCACCCATCTCTACAAACCGCCTATCTGCAAGTACATCTACCCGGTTTAATATATTTTCAACAATCTCAAATGCTTTTGGCTCTCCAGCCAGTTCAGTGTAAAAAGCATACACATTTCGCAGATCCTTCTTTGCCCTTGATGTCCAGATTATTTCGTACTTCTCCAAGATTGAACCTCCTGCTTTAATACTTCATGAGATGTTAAGTTGCCATTCTTGATATCATCTTCCGATTCCTCCAATAAGGATTCTTCCAAAATTTCTGTCAGCCTATCATAAAGCTCATTTAAAGCAGGCTCCTTTATTTTACTCAAATGATTGTGGATGTAATCCCTTTTTTCAACTACATTCATATTTTCCATTGATTTTATCTCTTACAAAATTAACATTTTTGATTCATGATTAGTTTTAAATTTATAAATGATACTTCTCCGACCACTCCTCATCAGCATTTGCTCAACTATTCGCAATTGCTGGTGCAGATTCATCCTTCATCCCCAAGACCTAAGGCAGCAATTCCAACCGAAGGCGAACGAAGATGAAGTTCCCCTGCCGTTCGCGGGGCAGGCTGCTGAACGGAAGCACACGGAGGGAAATTGCTGCCAGTCGCCGTGCGAATGTTTTACCTATCCCGATGAGCAGGGTTTATTTATTCCTTCTCCCACTCTATTTCAATACAGTTATCGATAGCCCGCATTTTTTCGTAGATTTCCATATCGGGATTGCGAAGATCGAGTTCAATGACTTCGGTTTTGCCGTTAAAACGGTGCTCATTGTCGCTGCCGATTTGCTCTACATCACGAAACCTTTTGGTAAGGAATATCTTCTCAATTTCCGAAATGTGCTTGCGGTATTCGTATTTATTTCGCCCCCCATCTCTTATTCCTTCATTTTCACTAATATACTTCTCCCTAAACAAGGCATCAGCTTCAGGGCCATATTCCCAATAAGGATTTCCATCATAGGTTTTAAATGTGATAATATTTTCATCAACAGTAGTCATGCCCTTGGTCAATGGATAAAATGAAATAATGTGTTTCCCGCATATCTGAAGGGTTATTTGATAATAAAAGTTTTCTGATATTTCATCCAAATCAAGATCACGCTTCAATACTACAAAATCTAAAGTTTTAAATTTCCTTTGTTCATTAATGTTCTCAAGAGTGAAATCCACTAGTGAATCATTGAATCTGTCAAACATTTTCGTGAACCCTTTTTTTAATAATAGCTCAAGAATATTTGGAGAAGCCTCAATTTCTTTGTATTGTAACCGAAAAATAGCGTATCCATGATGTGTATATACACAATTCTCTCCGTTGACATGAACCATGCTTCCGGAGAAATGGTTAACTTTCAATTTACTTATCTTATTAGTTTCCATCCCCCATCATTTTCACTATAATTATATCGCTTTACAGGTGTTCCACCATTATTATCATATATTTCTAGTATATCCCCATCAATTAAATCTCTTGGTTGTTTCATTTTGTATTCGAAAATAATTCGCGAGTCATTACCAAGCATACCACTATGGGTGTTTGGCGGAGCTTCTGGAGAATCAAAGGCAAAATCGAAATCGGTATTTTCTGTATTTTTAAACTTAATTACGCCATAACCTTCACTTTCATTTAGCACATCCCCTGATGATAAATCCAACCTATAATCATCGTTCATCTTTGCAGTCGTTTTTGTAATCAAGTCTTGTTCTCTGCCAATGTATCCATCAACATTTCTAAAACCAGCATCTACTTTTATAAAACCAGTTTCATCTTCTACCAAATACAGTAGTGACTTAATTTTTGAAAGAGTTGAACCTTTAGTTGGCAATCCAACCTGTTTGCTTACTTTTATCAGTTGTGCCCTGATTTCTTCCAGCATTTCAGTTGTCACCAAATACGATTCGCCTGGCCTCAAGACTTTTTCCGATGCAAGATAATTCTTTTTAATAATATTTTCAATCTGAGCATCGGTTAGGTTGTCGGCAATAGCTCCAAGTGCAGTGCGAGACTGGGCAATGGTAGTAGCATCGATTGAGTGGGTTACGGTTTTTAAAAGATTGATTATATCGACTTCAACTTTGGATATCAACGTGTAGGTCTTCCCCTCAATTTCGGCAAGCAGTTCCCCTTCCGGGTTTGAGAGTTGTACCTGTTGAACGGGGACATTGCTCAGTTCAACAATATCGCCAGTTGAATTTATTGCCGTAGCAAAAAACTGTTCGTCGACAACACGTGCAAAAGCAGTTTTTGCTTTGTTGCGTATATAGCCAATACTATTGGACGTGAATTGCAAAACATACTCTGCCCCAGTGATTTTTCCGGTTAAATCGTCGACATACTTCAGTACCTTGATAACCTCTGTTAAAGGTTTCCCTATGCTGCTCTCCAGTGCTGCATAGTCCTGCAATGCTACCAATAGAACCACAAATGCGATTTCTCCCCCAAACTCGGATAGCTTGCAATTGTCGAGAACCGTTTTGTAATAGGATGATTCGATAAAACCCCAGAAACCGGAATAAACTACATTGCCATTGGCATCTTCTTGCTTGAATTGTTCCAGTTTGTTCAGGGTTAGCGTAAGGTCGTCTAGGCCTACCGTGCTGTTTAATCCTGCAATAAGCTTAACTGCATCGGGAACTGCTGCCAAAACTTCGATAATCCCGTTATAAACCCCACAAACAAAGGCAAACTCCTCCTTCCCTTCATTATCCCAATTTCTTAGCTTGGATGCCAAAATTGGATGTTGTATGGATACTGCATTGGCAACATTATCCTGCCCAAATGTGATAAGCGTCGATTTAAGGAGGATCGAACTTGGTAAATATTTGAAAATGGTTTTAAAGAACTGATAACCCTCTTGCTCGCAACCCCATACTGATTCTGGAATTCGAAGATACCTGACCCCCTTGTCGCTGGAGAATAAATCAAATAACTCGTAAACCTCACCAAAAAAATCATTGCGCGAAGGATTTAGCTGGTTGGCGGATTTAAGGAATTCAATGAAGCTATATGTTTGTACAACATTGCCTTGCTTGTCCTTTAATACAAGTTTGCTTGTTACGAATTGGGGTATTTCAGATTTTACCTCATAAGAACTCTGCGTTTTATTTATCCAGATTTTAAGGTCCCCATTTCCCGGCACATAGTTCTTTGCTATCTCTAATTGCTCGGGAGTTGAATTGTAGTTTGTATAAATCAGGTTGCATTTTAAGGTATGGTGTTCCCCGGTTTCAGGGTCGGTTATTACCTGCGTGCCACCATAAAGATGTTCAATATTGTCAATCTCTTCTTCTGTGAATGTTTCAAACGAAAGGTTTAGGAACCGGCTTGATTTGCTCCTGCACAAAAGATAATCGGTTTTGAATTTATTCAGAAATGCAGCATTATTAGCAGCATCGATCAATGGGTCGTATTCTTTATAATCTTCTTTAGGGTTGCAATAACCTATTTGACCATCGGCACATACATAAACGATAAGTTCTCTGATACCCGCTTTCAACTCTTCCCGAATTGAAAGAGTTGCCTGTGTGATGTCATACGAAGAGATTTCTGCACCTTTGGCAATTACGATCTTTTCGTTTTCATATTTCCCGGCTAAATATGCTACAGTATTAGTGTTAAAGGTGAAATTTTCACCAAGTTCGCCAGTTTCGATTTTCATTCGAACAAAAGCACAACCCTTTTCCCCATTGGATAATACCTCTTTAATTATTTGAGTTATTATGTCCTCTTTGTTTGCCCCATCCTCATCCACCTGTGCCGGGTCGAACACAGCCGGATTATGGATGTACTCCCACTGGGTGCGAACCAGGTCGGTACCGCCGGTTCCTGAGCCTGCCGAAGTATAGTCCATCAGGTTGTTGGTGCTGCCCTGTGGAATGGCATCGAAGGTATGCTCGAGCTTCATTTTGCCATGGCCCAGCTCGTGCGAGAGGGTGCGGATGTCCCCTTCAGATTTGAAGTCGTCGATAAAGAGGTAACCCCACTGCTTGCCCAGGGGGTTGTCGCCCACCTGCCCGCTTAGCGGGGCTTTCGCGGACGGGAGCACGAACACGTACATCTCCTCGCGGTTGTAGTTCGATACCGCCACGCTGTAATCGCGGTATGCACGGTTAATGGCCGATTGCTGCGGGGCATACTCGCTGGGCCAGTCGTCGCCGGGAACAATCTTGTCGCCAACAATCGCGTCGACCAGGGTTTTTCTTTTCGGTGCCCCATCTCCCTCCTTGTCGAGGTAAAACTCCTTGTCGACATTCACCGTCCAGCTTATCCCGTAAGGGTTCCAGGTTTCGTTCAGCTCTTTCTGGATGGATTCCTTGTCGGCTACATCGCTGCCCATTGGCACCAGGGTTACCTTTAACTCTTTTGGCGACCGCGCCAACACATCAAAGCGCCCGGCCTGTTTCCAGGTATCGTCCACCTTCACCACGGCATGGATGGAGTAAACCCCCTCGGTGGGCGGGGGCAACAGGTTCAGAACTATTTCCTTCCCATCCTCCCCGGGGGTATAAGCAATCTCGGTGCTGTTCAAGGCAATCACAAATTTCAGGGTTTTGATGTCCTGGACTATGCCGGAAGGTATTTTGGCCACTACCTGGTCGGTGCCTTCGCCCGATGCCATAAACTTCCAGCGCAGGGGATAATCGGGCGATTCATTAAGAACATATTTCTGACTAAACAACAGGTTGCCATCGTAGGCCTTGGTGGCCATGTCGAAGGCGTATTTTGCCCCGGAAGGGCTTTCGAAAGTTATTGGGTCCGTGAGGTCGATTTTTTCCTTGTTGATGGTGGCCAGTATATCCCCTATTTCGGGATTGTAGCGACCGATGGTAATTTTCTGGCCCGTGGCCATATCGATGCCTTAGAACAATAGACAAAAGGTACAAGACACAAGACAAGACCAATTGTGTTTTTGCAACAATTGACCCAAAAGAAAAAATGAACCAATCATGAATGAGTGACCAAACACAGTGAATCAATTCGATCAAATCCCTATTTTTGGCTTTTAAAAAAAATTCATGGCATTGGAAAGAAATAGTGGCGTTTTGCTGCACATCAGTTCGTTACCCGGCGCTTACGGCATTGGCGACCTAGGCCCGTCGGCCTTCCGGTTTGTTGACCTGCTGGCCGAAAATGGCTTCACTTATTGGCAAATTTTGCCTTTAGGCCCTCTTGGCGCGGGCAATTCTCCCTATCAGGCTTTTTCGGCCTATTCCGGCGATCCGATTTATATTTCCCCCGAAGCGTTGATATCCTGGGGCTTGCTAAGTAAGGAAGAGATATCCCCCGTTCCTGAATTTCATATAAAAGAAGTTGAATTCGACAAGGTAAGGATATGGAAAGAACAAATCATGAAGCTGGCCTGGAAGGCGTTTCAGAAAAGGACTAATCAGGATTTGCAGCACGAATACCATCATTTTCTTGAAGAACATGACTGGTGGCTTTCCGATTATGCCTTGTTCATGGCCATCATGGATTCAAAAGGACATGGTCGTTGGAATTCCTGGGGCGAGGGTCTTCGCGACCGGGAACCCGATGAAATGAAAGCAGCCAAAGAAGAACTGAAAGAAGAAATTGAATTTGAAAAGTTCAAACAATTCCAGTTCTTTCGTCAATATTTCATCTTGAAAAATTACGCCAACAACAAGGGAATCAAAATATTCGGCGATATGCCCCTGTATGTTTCCTACGAAAGCAGCGATGTGTGGGCCAACCAGGATCTCTTCCAGCTCGACAAAGAAGGCAATTCCACTGTAGTTGGAGGTGTGCCTCCCGATTATTTCAGCGAAGAAGGACAATTATGGGGCAACCCGGTATACAACTGGGATGCGTTGGCTTCCCAAAATTATCATTGGTGGCTGGCACGGATTTATTTCAACCTGCATTTGTTCAACCTGGTACGAATTGACCACTTCAGGGGACTCGAGTCGTTCTGGGCCGTTCCCTCCGCATCAGAAACGGCCAAAACCGGGAATTGGATACCGGCACACGGGCATGAAATCTTGAGCCTTCTTCAATCGAGAATGGACACCTTGCCCATCGTGGCCGAAGACCTGGGGCTGATTACCCGTGAAGTGGAACAACTGCGCGACCATTTTGGCCTTCCCGGGATGAAGGTGCTGCAATTTGCTTTTGCTGAAGAAGGCGACGGCGTACACCTTCCTCATCAATACCATGCGAACAACCTGGTGTATACCGGCACTCACGACAACAATACCTTAAAAGGTTGGTGGAGCAACCTAGGCCAGGCCGAAAGAAAGAATGTACTGCGCTACCTGGGTGGGTACCGCGGATCGATCCCCGACCGCCTGATTGAGTTGGCCTGGTTGTCGGTAGCCCGTTCCGCGATTGTTCCCATGCAGGACATCCTTCAATTAGGCGAGACCGCACGAATGAACATACCTGGGATTGCTGATGGGAACTGGGGCTGGCGTTTTTCATGGAAACAGCTCAGCCAGGAACGAATGAAGTGGTTTAAACAGTTAAACCAAACTTTCAAGCGATGAAAAAGAACAGGATTTACACAATTGGCGAAACCACCTACGATATTGTATTTCAGGAAGGAATACCTAAAACAGCCCTTGTTGGTGGAAGCATGCTGAATACCTCGGTTTCGTTGGGCCGCCTGGGATTACCCGTTTCTTTTATTTCGAGAATGGGCAATGACAAAATTGGTGATCTTTCGATTCACTTTCTGAACGAAAACAATGTGGACACCAGCCTCATCGCGCGATTTGAAGGAAATTCAAGGATTTCGCTGGCTTTTCTCGACGAGATGAAAAATGCCACTTATCAGTTTTACAAGGGGCAAGAAGCCTCTGAGCTTCACTTCCCAAAACTTTCAACCGGCGATATGGTCTTGTTTGGATCGACCCAAGCCCTTCACGAAAATGGACGCAATGAATTACTTTTGTTCCTGAAGCAAGCCCGCGACCTTGAAGTGATCACCTTATATGACCCCAACATCCGGAATTTTTCACCTCAGGAAATGCCTAAAATCAAAAAGAAAGTAGAAGAAAATATATTACTGACCAAAATATTGAAAGGCTCGGTTACCGATTTTCAAATGATTTACCACAGCGATGACCCTGACACCCTTTTTTCTCTTGCGAATCGCAGCGGTGCAGAAGTCCTGGTACTTACTTCAGCTCAATTCCCGGTGGAACTCAGGACGAAAGACCTCAGCAAATCCTATCCGGTCCCTGAAATTAATCCCATAAGTACCATCGGGGCAGGCGATACTTTTTCAGCAGGGCTCATGTATGGTTTTTCCCGACTGGGAATTGGCACCGAACAGCTCCGAAACATAAAGGAAGAACAGTGGGACCAGATTATAGCGTATGCCATTTCATTTTCTTCGGCAGTATGTTTGTCGAAAGATAATTATATCTCCAGAGAATTCGTTTACCAAGCCAGGCTCAGATAAACGGTATAGATATTAATTCGTAGATGAGGGCTGGAGAATGGAGCGGTACCTGTCCTGATCATTTAGGATTTCAACAGCCTTCGCTACAGCGTTGTCGTTTCCTAACGACGACTGAATGGCTCCTGTCTGGTAATAATAACGAGCAATTATTTCGTCTTTTAACATCCTTGAAATTTCATGTTTAAACTCCTGTAAGTCGCGATCAAGGTTATGCGAGAGGCTCTTTTCTAAAGCAGAAAACTCGGTTTCAGCCAAATTATAATAGCGCTCCTCCTTGGCAATCTCCTTTAGTTCGTTAAGCAACTCTTCGGAAGTATAGTTGAACTGGCTGTTCTTTACAAAATCGACAAAGCTTTGATAAAGTGGATCATCGATTTCAAATCGGTCGGCAGAAGGAATTGAAGGATTCTGACTCCGGTATTGTGTAGCAAAATCGAACAGCTTAAATTGCTGTATTAAGCTGATTGTTAAATTGCTGAGTTCTTCATTTTCCACATCAACATCAGGTTTAACCCCTCCTCCATCGTACACTTTTCTTTTATTTTTTGTATAAAACTCGCTGATCAACGAATCGGGAATGGTGCCCACGCTGCCATCATCGTTCCGGTGCGAATAATCAAGGGCCTGGATGCATCTACCGCTTGGAATATAATATTTAGCTGTGGTAACTTTTAACTTGGCATTATAGCTCAAATCGCGTGTAGTTTGAACAAGACCTTTACCAAAAGTACGCGAACCCACCAATACCCCACGGTCAAGATCCTGCATGCTGCCCGATACAATCTCGGAAGCAGAAGCCGACCCCCTGTTGATCAACACCACCAGGGGCATCAGTGTATCGACCGGATTGCCGGTGGTAGAATACGATTTGTCCCATTGGGTAACTTTTCCTTTGGTACTGACCACTTCCTGTCCTTTACCTATAAAGAGGTTGCAGATATT
>CAZSIK010000082.1:0-14420 GCA_964606515.1 uncultured Prolixibacteraceae bacterium | reverse complement strand
TATGCTGTTTTCCTTTATTTATTGATTACAGATCGGAAGCACTCCAGGTAATGATTACTTCTGATCCTAATACATAGCTGGTTGATGATCCGCTGCCGTCCTTATTCCAAATAAAGTTATAAAGCAGTTCTCCACCTATGTAATATTTAGCTGAGCCCGAAAGGTCGGCATTCGATTTAATCTCGTATTTAAAAGCATCTTCAGCCCATCTATAGGTTAAAGTGGCATTATCCGACGAATCAAAAGACCAATCGTATGAATAAATCCAATCCTCTGAATTTTTGGTGTAATCGAAAACCTGCATGAAACCCGAACTTCCGTCCTTCATTTCTTCAGCCACAATGTACTTGTTTCGCCCTGAACCATCGTTTACATCGATCTGCCACAGGTTTTTGCTTGAAGTGGTGGTGATGGTTTCCCACATTTCCAGTAGTAGGTATCCCCTCCAAGAGACGACTTATCTCTCGAGTGTTCAGCGTCTTCTGGTACATTCATATAACTGAAATAAGAGGCAATTCCTTTTACTTCATCAACATACCCAACGGCTTCTTTAGCCTGAGGATGGTCACTGTTTTTCATTTTCGCTGGTACATCCAACTTATCAAGACGTTCGATCAGTTTGAGCTTTGTTGCTTCAATAGTCTCTTCTTCATCCTTGCATGAATTGAAAGAAAGAAGGATAACTGCCAATACCAAATAATACCATTTTTTCATAATAATTTGATTTAATGTTTTTTAGATTTTCTAATAAGCTCGTTTTAGTTAAAAAAGATATTTCATGCAAAAATACAAGGAATTCATCATGAGATTTTGCTTCCCAATATTTTTTAAAAGCCTTTTTGAAACTGCTGGTTAATTCGATAAAAGTGCAGTAAAAACTTAAAAAACTGTTCCTGTTACATATTTTCAGGATACTTTTTTACCCCCTTTTTCTCCGCTAGGTGGTTTTTCCGTGAGCAAGCCAAGATGGGCTGCCACGAGTTTGATTTCGGCATAATCGTAATGGTCTCCCAACGAGGCCCTGATTTCCCCAAACGACTTTTCTTTATCCAGCTCCAAAGCCTTTGCAATAATTTTATAATGCTCCCGATCGACCAGGTCATGCACATCGAGCTGACCCGAGGCCACAAAATCGGCAAGATGACCAAAGATGGTTGATACTGCCAACCCACGATCTACTGCAATTTCATCTGCTTTTTTCCCTCTTTTGTAAAGTTCGTAGCTCAGTTGCCGTGTTGACAAACCAGCCAGACTTATATCTTTTTCAGACCCTTCGGGTATTTCAAGTCCTTTTTCTTTACGGAAGGCAATTGCCTTTTTGAGCAATTCTTGCCCGAACTGCTGTATTTTTTTGTTTCCCAAACCGCTAATCTGGTGCAATTCCCTATTTGTAGCGGGAAGGCTTCCTGCAATTTCGATCAGCACATTTTGCCCGATCACCTTCGAAACCGGCACATTCATCTTTTCGGCAACCTGTTTTCTCCAATCCAACAATTCATGGTAGAAACCTGCATTTTTAACCGAAGCCAGTTCATAAGCCCTTGCTTTTGTTCCTTGTAATGCCGGGCTCTCGATCGAGGCTTTGGCCCTCGCTTCAAGGTAGTTTTTGATGCTAAATCCTTCAAGGGTTTTTTCAAGACAGGCTTTTTTGACATAAACCTCTTTCGTTAGCCTCTCTATGGTTTCGGCAATGTTTTTATTCACGGCTTTGTTATCCGATTGAAAAGCCACTTCCGACAAAGGATTTTCAAAATACTGCTTCATCTTTTGAAGGAAATAGGCTGAGCCACTTTTTAGTTTTTCCAGAAGAATGGGATTTTTCTCAGCATCGCCGGCTTTCTCCATTTCATTATGAAGGAAGGGTTGGAATCTATCGGAAACCGACAACAACTCGTTTTGAACGGGAATGGGTATTTTATGAAATAATTCGTCTACATTTCCCTGTAAAGCCGAAGCACCTTCTTTCCAGCGGGTCAGCAGCAGTTGAAGTTGCCTCAGCAAGGGTTTAAAATCGAACAATTCGGTAATCAGTAAGGATTGATACTGTTTTCGGGCCAGGTTTAGCTCGGTGGCCCCGGGTTGGTTTTGTTCGACCTGATTGGAAAATTGGGCCACGGTGTGGTCGTTTTTCACACTCGCAAGGCTGATGGGCGAGCGCAATACCAGGCCTTCCAGGGTTTTACAACGGCTCAGTGCCACATACACCTGGCCATGGGCAAACGACAGTTGAGCATCGATGATGGCCCGCTCGAAGGTCAAGCCCTGACTTTTATGAATGGTTATGGCCCAGGCCAGTTTCAATGGCAGTTGCACAAATTGCCCGATTACAAGCTCATCGATTTCCTGGGTATTTTCGTTAAGCGTGTATTTACAGTTTTGCCATTCGGCCTGAACTACGGTTATGGCTTCCGTTTCTCCGGGGCAAAGAACCTCAACCCCCTCTTCTCCAATCGAGGTTATTTTCCCGATTTTTCCATTGAAAAAAAGTTTGAGCGGCGATGAGTCGTTTTTAACAAACATGACCTGGGCACCGGTTTTTAAAACCAGTTCATGATCGGTAGGAAACGAGTATTCGGGAAATTCGCCTTCGACCTTGGCCTTAAAGGTGTGTTTGGGGGCTTTAAGCTTACTCAGTTTTGCTTCATTAATTTGCTGTGCCTGAAAATTGTGGGTAGTTAAGGTGATATACCCTTGGTTATCGTCGGGAGCAAAATCAGGTTGAAAGCGGTTATTCAACTGTTCAAGGGTTTGCCCGTCCATCCGGTTTTCCCTGACCCTGTTCAATAGGTCGATAAAATGCTGATCGCTTTGCCGGAATATTTTTTTCAGTTCTATCCCCACAAACCTGGATTTTTTCAGAGCCCTGCTGCTGAAGAAATAACAAGTATCGTAGTAAGGCTTAAGAATATCCCATTCGTCGTCCTTCACAACAGGGGCAAGTTGTTGGAGATCGCCGATCATCAGCAACTGCACTCCTCCAAATGGCTGAAAGCGGTTTTTATACCGGCGCAACACTTCGTCGATCGCGTCGAGAAGGTCGGCCCTAACCATGCTGATTTCGTCGATCACCAAAAGATCGAGCGAACGAATAATGTTGATCTTGTCTTTACTGAACCTCTTGATCCCGGCAGCCACCGACCCATCGGCCGAGACTTCCACCGGCCTCGGGCTATTGGGGTCGCGAGGGATTTGAGGGCCAAACGAAACCTGAAAAAAGGAATGAATGGTTACCCCTCCGGCATTGATTGCCGCCACTCCGGTTGGTGCCACCACCACCATTCGTTTGGGAGAGTTCTTTCTCAGGTTGTGCAAAAAAGTAGTTTTTCCCGTACCGGCTTTCCCGGTAAGAAATACATTTTGATTGGTATATTGCAGAAAATCGTAAGCGAGCTGCAATTGGGAATTTGTTTCTAAATACATGACATTTAAATTATTAAGAAAATATCATTTTTTTTTGGTTCGTGTTTTGGCTTGCAAGATACATTTTTATTCATTTTTCACTTTTCATTTATTAAAGCGCTTAATGAACCTGCAATTTTAGCAAATCAACAGTTGCTTGCTCAATAAAAACAGCTCCATTTCGTTTTTAGGGCGAAAGATACCAAAAAACAACTTTTGAGTATATTTGCAGCCTATGAAGTTATTCGTTGTATCCTGGATTCTTTTTTTAACGGCAACATTGATTGTTCATGGACAGCCATTGCTCCAGAGTCCTCGTGGTGAAGAAGGGACTGTTCCGTCTGCTGCAAAAAAAAGTACGCCGGCCGATACCCTAATCCCTCCTAAAATTTATAGCTGGACCCTGAGCGACGAATACAGCCTGACAAATGAAGCAGTAATCGACACCTTCACCCTGGGCTTTCATTCTTACGAGCCCATTTACAAGCTCAGCATCTCGAACACCCATTTAGGGAAAAATGGCACCCCCTATCAATCGAACCTGTATTTCGACCGGCCAAACCAAAGCGGCTTTTATTTTACCAGACACCTGAAAGCTTATGCACCTCTGGCTTCCGAATTGCCGTTTTACAATACCACCCTCCCCTTTTCCACCTTGGGCTATGTACAGGACTTATCGTCGATGGGCGGTCCTGAGCAGGCTTTCGATGCTTTTATGACCCGGAACATCGACTCGTGCACCAACATCGGCTTTCGCTTTCATGTTAATGTAACCGATCCTGAATACAAGATACTTGAATCGAACCACAGGCATTTCAATGTGTTCGTTTCAAGAAATAGTGCACGATATAACGCTTATCTAAACATCGTTTCCGGGAGCAATGAAGTGGTTGAGAATGGCGGGATTGTTGACAAAACGGTCAATCCCTTTGCCGATCCCTTTAACCTGATGGTGAAATTTATCGGGATTAATGGCTTGACCAACCATAATCAATCCTTTTCAGCCTTTACTTCACACGAATATCTCTTAGGAAAAAAAATCGAAGACACGGCTGAAGATTCCACCATCATGATCCGCTTCGAACCCAAATTTAGCATTCAATACAGTGCCGAGTTGGAGAACCACCAAAGAAAAATGACCGAATCGTATGTCGACACCACCCTATTCAGGCACACTTACATCAAGGCGGGTAACAATCATATCGACTCGATACGCTACACCCGCTTTTCGCATCTCATTCAATTGAAAGGACTTGAGTCTTCGAGTCGAAAATATTCATTCGGAACCAGGGCTTTTCTTCGTAACGAAATAGTTTCGGCTTCGCACCCTGTACCATTTGGGATCAGGGAATATCGCTATGCCAACCTTGATGCCGGAGCTTCGGTATACCGGCAGGAAGGTGCCCTATGGAAATGGAGCGCCACAGGACAAATGGTGATCCTGGGCAGAAACCTTGGCGATGCGCAAATTAGAGGGAAAATCGAAACCAGTATTCCATTTAAAAAAGATACCCTATTGCTTGAAACCGAAGGATGGTACCGCGACCAATCGGCCAACCTGTTCCAGGAGCACCTGCTTACCAACCACTTCAAGTGGGAAAATCAATTCAAAAAACAACACGATGTGGTGCTCAAGGGAAAAATGGAAAGCCCGAGGTATAAAGCCGGGGTTGGGGTAAATTATGCCCTTCTGAGCCATTTTTTTTACAACAACCTACAACAAGTTCCCGACCAATACGAAAAAGAGTTTTCAGTATTCAGCATCTGGCTAAAAAAAGACTTTATCTTTTGGCGCATGGGCTGGGAGAACCATGTGGTTTGGCAACAAACTTCCGATAAAACCGCGCTAAGGCTCCCTGAGCTTTCAGCCTATTCTACCTTATACTATTCGCACTTTTTATTTAAAGTCATGCAAATTCAGTTGGGGGCCGAAATTTATTACAATACCCCGTTTTATGCCGATGCCTATAATCCAGTCACCACCCAGTTCCATATTCAAGATGACTTAAAAATTGGCGGTTTTCCGATGGTAAATGTTTATGCGAATGCTAAATTGAAACGAACCAGCGCCTTTATTAAAATGAGCCATGCCAACAGTATGATCAACGGCAATAGCTTCTTCTCAGCACCTGCTTATCCGCTTGGACAAATGGTGGTGCGCTTTGGTTTTTTATGGTCGTTTGTTGATTAATAAAGATATTAAATTACCTATTTTGACATAAAATCTTCTGAAGTTAATATTTTATCTTTGTTAAATCTGATATTAAACAAAATAATTAAGTCTGAATATCAAAATATTATTTCCTATATTTGCAAAAATTTAATCAAAATTGCAACAAAATAAAAGCAATTTCGTTTAGGTAATAACTTTCTCATCAATGAGAAAGCAGGTTAAACTAAATTTGACATTTTGAGGAAAATCGCACTGATCATAGGCATGTTATTGCTCTTATGCACCTGTACCCCCTTCGACCAATGGGCCCCTACCAGCCAGGCTGTTCAAGCACCTGGGGTCGATCCCTTAAAAGACATTCTAAAGCGAAAAGAACTTCGGGTAATTATCGATTACAATTCAATCAATTACTTTGTTTATAATGGCGAGCCCATGGGATTTCAATATGAAGTACTCAAAGCCTTGGCCAACAAGATGGATGTGACCCTGAAAATTGAGGTGAGCAACAATATCGACGAATCGTTTCTACTTCTTGAGAAAGGACAGTACGATTTAATAGCAAAGAACCTTGGAGTGAACGGAGAACGCAGAAAGAAGGTTGAATTTACAGAAGCATTGGCCATCACAAAACAGGTACTGGTGCAAAAAAAACCTTTTCACAAGAACTCTTCTGTAAAGAAACAAGTAAACAGGGAATTCATAACCGATCCTCATGCTTTGGCCGGCAAAACAGTGTACGTTCCCCGCAACAGTGTTTTTGCCCATCGCATCCACAACCTTTCAGAAGAAACCGGAGTGCACATCAATGTGCTTGAATTACCTGAAATTTCTCAGGAACAACTTATTGAACTGGTTGCCACCGACCAGATCGAATACACGGTATGTCACGAAATGGTAGCCAAGGTCAGTCAATTGTATCATGGAGAAATCGACATTTCAGTGCCGATTAGCCTGGATCAGAAAATTTCGTGGGCCGTATCGAAAGAAGCCAATGAATGGCTTGCCTATCTCGACCAATGGATTAGGGCCTACCGCGAAACAAACGAATATCGTCAGATTTATCAAAAATATTTTAACAACTCTGATTTTCATAACTTTACAAACAATGGATTTCATTCAAACCGAAGCGGTACAATTTCAAAATACGATGATCTTATCCGCGAATGGGCCCAAAAATACAATTGGGATTGGAGACTGATTGCATCGGTGGTGATGCAGGAATCGAAATTTCAATCGGATGCAGAATCATGGATGGGAGCAGCCGGGTTGATGCAGCTAATGCCTCAAACTGCCGATCGTTACCAGGTTAGCGATGTGGTCGACCCAAACGAAAACCTTCGTGGGGGAATAGAACATCTTTGTTGGATCGACGAAGTGTTGAAAACAGATATTGAAGAAGATTCTGAAAGGTTGTTTTTTGTGTTGGCAGCGTATAATGTTGGTCTTGGACATGTGATAGATGCACGGAAACTGGCTGAAAAATATGGAAAAAATCCATCCGTATGGAAGGGCCATGTTGATTTCTTCCTAAGGAATAAATCCGACAAAAAATACTACCTCGATCCGGTTGTAAAACATGGTTATTGCAGGGGCGAGGAACCATATCGCTATGTTAATCAAGTTATTGAGCGATATCATCACTATGTCAATGTTTTGCCTTATGAATCCGAAATGCCCGATTCAACACCATGGCCAGCTCTGCAAGCATCATTGCGGTAGCCCCCCAAATAATCACCTCATCAAACACATAACAGGGCACCAACAGCCGACCTTGTCGGGTTTCAATATGAGTTTTGCTAATGTTTTGTTCGTTTAAGATGAAAGACAAAGGGGGAAGGAGAATCTTTTCTACTTCTTCGGGATTAGCATGAAACGATGGCCTCACCGGAGTCCAATATACCACAGGCTGAACAACAAATCCTGATACCGGGATGTGCAATTCAGAGAGCCTACCCACATAGTGCACTTGTGCAGGGTCAATCCCGATCTCTTCATGGCCTTCCCTCAAGGCTGCCTCACAAGGGTTTTTCTCCCAGGGTTCCTGCTTTCCACCAGGAAAACTAATCTGGCCAGCATGATGCTTCAGGAAGGAAGATCTTTGGGTTAAACAAATAAAAATAGTTTCATTTTCCCTGAAAACAAGGATCATCACCGCACTGCGAAGGGCAGTTGCGTATTCGCTTTCGTGCACTAATAGCGGTCGTCCGGGAGGCAACATAAGCGTATGGGCCCTTTGTCCGGGCAATGGTTTTTTCAAGGCAACTTTCAACCTTGTCCAATCAAACAAAACATCGATATCGCAGACTGGCATTCTGTAATTCCTAAGATTTATTCGAAACGGATGGCTTCGGCAGGTGAAATCTTCGAGATGTACATCGAAGGAAGGAGGACCATCAGCACGATCGAGAGTAAAGTTCCAAGGTTAAGCAGGATCAAGTATAGAAAATTAAACGAAATGGGTACCGTATCGATATAATAGGTAGCCGGGTCGAGACTGAAAATCCCTGTATAATTTTGTAGGACACAAAACCCGATTCCGATCAGGTTACCCCAAAAAAGACCTCTTCCCGACAGGAGAGCGGATAAAAGAAGAAAAACCTTCCGGATGCTCCTATCGGGATACCCCAATGCCTTCAGGGTACCAATCATCCTCGAACGTTCGAGGATAATCACGAGCAAACCGGAAATCATATTGATCCCGGCAACAGCCAATACCACAGCAAGTAAAACCCATACGTTCATATCGAGCACCGCAAGCCAATCGAACAATAAGGGATATTTCTTCACAACACTGACCACTTTCAACATCGAGTTTTCTGAAGCCCGATCCATCGAAAGCCGGATCAGTTGGTCTTCAACCTGTTTCAGCTTTTCAAACGACACGATTCCTACTTCATACCCACTTATTTGCTCTTGGTTCCATCCGCTAACCTGTTGTACCTGACCGATATCGCCCAGAACAAACAGGTCGTCGAACTCGGCCAGACTGGTGCGGTAAACCCCAGCTACTTCAAACTTACGGCCCCTGGGCACGGTTTCGCCTTCGTTATAAAAATAACAGTATATTGGGTCGCCAACCTTGAAGCGCAACAACTTCGCCTGTTTCTCAGATATAAGTACCCTGTTTGACATGCTATCGGGGCAAAGCTGCGGTAAGCTTCCCTCAACAAGGTTGGCCCCGAAAAACGACCAGTCGTATGAAGGGCAAACCCCTTTGAAAACCATAGGATGAATGGCTTCAGAAGTTTTGATGATCGCGGGTTTGGTAGCAAACAACGAAACCATGCTGATTTCGTCGACCCCAAACAGATGGGCCATAAAAACCGAATCGCTTTCAACAGGAATGGTTTCGAACGAAATATTGGCATCGTAGTTTACAATCTGAAAATGAGAACCAAAGCCGATTACTTTCTCCCTGATTTCCTTTTTGAAGCCCAATAAAACCGAAACCGAAACGATCATAATGGCCAGCCCGACCGAAATGCTGCCCACTGCAATAGAAACAATCCGGTTCGCGATCCCTTGATTCTCTTCTTTTTGGGAAAACACCCTTCTGGCTATGAATAATTCTGTTTTCAAGTGCAGTTTTATTTTCAATTGACTGGTTCAGTCGGAACATCCCCTGATTGTTTCCTGGGATGATAATTCCGGTTCAATATGGGGAGTAAAATGATTGAAACGACTCCTAAAATAATGATAATCAACTGAGTGTTGGTGTGGGCCAGCAAGGCGAAAATTTTGGCATCGGCACTTTCAATTCCATACAGTCCAAGCCCCTTTTCAGCCATGAAGTGCCAGGCCCCTATCCCACCCTGTACAGGAGCGACCATGGCAAAACTCGAGAGCACAAAAGTAGTAAGGCCGGCCAAAGGGCCTAAATCCCGGGTAAAATCGAAACTAAAAAAGATGGAGTACAACATCAGGTAGTACAGCAACCAGATGAACACCGAATGGGCAATATAAGCTTTATATCTTTTAATTGACCGTACCGATTTTATTCCATCAACAAAGCCCCTGAAAAGATTGAAGATTTTGTTTGTGCCCCCTTTACGTTGGCTCCATTTCAGATAAACAAAGAAACCGGCTACGAACAGAACAAGGGCCATCCATAGATAGGGTGAGGTAAAGAGCATTTTAATTTTTTCGACAATCATCGGGTTTTGTTGCCCGAAAGCAACGAAGCGATCGAAATCGGCGATCAATACAATCATGGTCATGAGCATGAGCATGATCAGGTCCATAATCCTTTCGGTAAGCACGGTACCCAACAGTTTGGGGAAGGCAATTTTTTCGTATTTTGAAAGCACCACACAGCGGGCCACTTCACCCATCCGGGGCAGAAGCAAATTCATAAAATAACTGATTATCACAGCAATAAATGAATTCACTTTGCGTGGGTGTTCCCCAAGGGGTTCAAGGGCAATCATCCATCTCAACGAACGGCTGATGTGGCTCAGTATCCCTAACACCATGGCCACGAATACCCAGGAATAATCAACTTTATTCTTAAGAGTATACCAGATGTTGCTGAAATCTTGCCCACGGTACACCAACCAGAACAAAAAAACACCCAGCGCAGTAAACAGTGTGTACTTTAAAATATTTAGAATCTTTTTCTTCAAAACAGGATGGTTATAAATATGCTTTGTTAATTTTGCAGCACAAAAATAGCGATTTGTTGCTAACATTAGACGAATTCGTAAACAAACAGAAACCATTATGATCGACCCTGACCCTGATGAACGTGGTAAGGCCCAAAAAAACACTTGGCCAACACTTCCTTGCGGACCAAAACATCGCCCGTAAGATTGTTGGAAGCCTGAATGCCCCATCCGGAAATGTGTTGGAAGTGGGATCAGGAACAGGGGCGCTTACCCAATTTTTATTCGAAAACAAAACACTGAATTTCAAGACAATAGATATAGATTCCGAATCAATTGCCTATTTATTAAATCATTTCCCGGGGCACGAATCTCAGATCATCCATGCCGATTTTTTAAAATCCGACCTGAAAACTATTTTTTCAGGCGAACCTTTTTCGATTATCGGGAATTTTCCCTATAACATTTCTTCCCAAATATTATTCAGCATCCTTCAACACCGTGATTTTATACCCGAGGCTGTCGGGATGATCCAGAAAGAAGTTGCCGAGCGGATTGCCGCTCCCCCGGGTTCGAAAACCTACGGGATACTAAGTGTTTTGCTTCAGGCCTGGTATCAAATCGACTACCTTTTTACCGTGCACGAACAGGTATTCATCCCCCCGCCCAAAGTGAAATCGGCGGTGATCAGGATGACCCGCAACCATGTCAGGAAACTGGCTTGCAACGAAACCTTGTTTTTTCAGGTAGTAAAAACCAGCTTTAATCAGCGAAGAAAAATGATCAGGAACAGCTTAAAAAGTTTGGTCGGAGATGCGGAATTCTCGCATCCCTATTTGGCGGAAAGGCCCGAACAACTTTCTGTTGAGCAGTTTATCGAGTTAACAAACGCCGTGTGGAATCTTAAAAATCGTTGACTATGCCATTTCAATTGACCCGCGAATACATCGACAGGATCGAGAACCTGATCGAACAAAATAACGACAAGGAACTTAAAACCATGCTCAAGGAACTTCATCCGGCCGACATTGCCGAAGTAATGGAGCTCCTGACCGACGACGAAGCAAGGCACATTTACCAGTTGCTCGAGGGCGACAAAGCTTCGGATGTACTGCTCGAAATCCCAGACGAAGACCGGATCAGCTTCCTCGACGAACTTCCCGCAGAAGTAATTGCCCGGCAATATATTGAGTACATGGATACCGACGATGCTGCCGACGTGATCGGCGACCTTCCCAAAGAGAAAATGGAAGAAGTATTGTCGTTTATCGATGACGAAGAATACGCCGAAGATATTGCCAACCTGCTCGAGTACGATGAAGATACTGCCGGGGGGATTATGGCGGCCGAACTGGTGGCCGTAAACGAAAACTGGACCGTGCAAACCTGCCTCAAGGAAATAGGCCGACAAGCTGAAGATATCGACGAAATTTACTATGTATATGTGATCGACGATAATGAAATTCTAAAAGGCGTGCTATCGTTAAAAAAACTCATCCAATATTCGACCCAAACTGCGATCTCCAAAATCTACAACCGGGAAGTTATTACAATCAAAACTTCAGCATCGAGGGAAGAGGTAGCTCAGAAAATGGAAAAATACGACCTTGTGGCCCTGCCAGTTATTGACATCGAGGGCCATTTGAAAGGGAGGATTACCATCGACGACGTGGTCGACATCATCCGCGAAGAGGCCGAGAAAGACTACCAGATGGCTTCGGGTATCGTGGGCGACGTAGAACTTTCCGACAGTGTAATGAGTATTACCAAAGCCCGCCTGCCCTGGCTGTTGATCGGCTTACTCGGAGGAATTCTTGGCGCATTCGTCATTTCAGGAAACGAGAATGCCCTTGAAAGGATACCCAACATGGTTTTCTTTATACCCCTAATTGGTGCGATGGCAGGGAATGTAGGGGTTCAGTCGTCTTCAATCGTAGTTCAGGGGCTGGCCAGCGGAGCCCACGACTTTCAGAGCATTAGCGGCAAACTGTTCAAAGAATTGGCCGTAGCATTAATCGTGGCCCTTTCTCTTTCATGCCTTATTTTAATATTTAACCTTTTATTTAAGATAAACGGTTCAGGGCCAAAATTGGCTTATACAGTAAGCGTTTCACTTTTTATAGTGGTCATTTTTGCTTCCCTTTTTGGCACCTTCATCCCGCTCTTATTGAACAAGCTTAAAATCGACCCTGCATTGGCTACCGGTCCGTTCATTACCACGTTGAACGATATTTTTGGTTTACTTATTTATATGACGATTGGCCAATTTTTATTTTGATCCTATTGAAATCATTGGTATTTTCATGGCAATTTTTTCATGAAAAAAAACAAATCCGAAAAAAATAAAAAGAAATTATAAATGATTGATTTAAAGAAAATTAGAACAGCTTTGATTTCGGTTTACCACAAAGATGGGCTCGATGAGATAATCATGCAGCTCCACAAACTGGAAGTCAAAATGTATTCAACCGGGGGAACCAAATCGTTTATCGAGTCCTTGGGTGCTCCTGTTACCGATGTTGAAGAACTTACCTCGTACCCATCGATCCTTGGTGGCAGGGTAAAAACCTTGCATCCGAAAGTATTCGGGGGAATATTGGCCCGGCGCGAAAACAAAGGTGATCAACAACAATTGGTGCAATACCAGATTCCTGAAATCGACCTTGTTATCGTTGACTTGTACCCTTTTGAAGCCACGTTGGCCTCGGGAGCTTCCGAAGCCGACATCATCGAAAAAATCGATATTGGCGGAATTTCCCTGATCAGGGCCGCGGCGAAAAATTTCAACGACGTGGTGATCATCCCTTCGCAACAACAATACAAGATCCTATCAGTTATTTTGGAAGAAAACCAAGGTGAAACCAGCCTGAACGACCGGAAAGTTTTGGCTCGCGCAGCCTTTGCCACTTCATCGCATTATGATACGGCAATTTTCAACTTTTTCAACCAAGGTTCTAACGAGCTGTTCAGAGCCAGTTTCAACCAGAGCAATACACTGAGATATGGCGAAAACCCTCATCAAAAAGGGGTGTTTTTCGGCGATTTTGATGCCCTGTTCGAGAAATTAAACGGCAAAGAAATTTCGTACAACAACCTCCTCGATATCGATGCCGCGATCAGCCTCATCGACGAATTCACCGAAACCACCTTTGCCATACTAAAACACAATAATGCTTGCGGATGTGCTTCGCGCAAAGCACTTGTACAAGCCTGGAAAGATGCCCTGTCGAGTGACCCTGTTTCGGCCTTTGGTGGAATACTGGTAAGCAATACCCCGGTTGATCTTGAAACCGCCGAGGAAGTCAACAAACTTTTCTTTGAAGTACTTATTGCCCCTAGTTATGCTGAAGAGGCCCTTGAAATTTTAAAATCAAAGAAGAACCGGATCATCCTGGTAAGGAAAGCCATTGAACTTCCTAAAATACAATACCGAAGCGTTCTTAACGGCTTACTTTATCAAGACCGCGATACCAAATCGGAGACCCTTTCCGACCTTAAAACGGTTACAACCCAATCTCCAACTGAGGAACAATGTAAAGACCTTCTTTTTGCAAACAAGCTGGTAAAACAATCGAAATCGAATACAATAGTGTTGGCCAAGAATGGGCAATTAATTGCCAGTGGAGTGGGCGAAACTTCGCGGGTCGATGCACTGAAACACGCCATCGAGAAGGCCGAAAGTTTCGGGTTCAACCTGAAAGGTGCAGTGATGGCTTCGGATGCCTATTTCCCTTTTGCCGATTGTGTTGAAATTGCCCATGGTGTTGGGATCGATTGTGTGATTCAACCCGGGGGTTCAATCCGCGACCAGGATTCGATCGACTATTGCAACGACCACGGCATGAGCATGGTACTAACCGGCACACGCCACTTTAAACATTAATCAACTAACAGACAATACATTTACTATGGGATTATTTTCTTTCCTGACCCAAGAAGTAGCCGTTGACCTTGGCACAGCCAATACTATAATTATTCACAACGACAAAATAGTAGTCGATGAACCCTCGATTGTAACTGTCGACCTGAAAACCGACAAGCTCGTGGCCATTGGCGAAAAAGCCCGCCAGATGCAGGGCAAAACCCACTCTAACCTTAAAACCATCAGACCGTTGCGCGATGGTGTAATCGCCGATTTCAATGCCGCCGAGCAAATGATCAGGGGAATGATCAAAATGATCAATCCTTCAAACCGGCTTTTTCCACCTGCACTGAAAATGGTAATTTGTATTCCCTCGGGCAGTACC
>CAZSIK010000081.1:13500-14610 GCA_964606515.1 uncultured Prolixibacteraceae bacterium | reverse complement strand
CGATGGGCGTGTTCAACACGGTGCCTTCCTGAGCTGCTGCAAATCCAGGGGACAGCAGTAGAAGAAACAGGAGAATGAAGGGCTTTGTGCTCATAAGTGCCAGGTTTTAGGATTTGGGTTTCACAACGATTTTGGAAGATTGCACTCCCTGCTCCGAACTCATCCTGATCAGATAAGAACCAGGTGCCAAGCCCGAAACATCAACCCGGTAAATCCGGTTGTGTTGCATATTCCCTTCATACTGGTCGAACAATACCTGTTTTCCGCTCATGTCGGTCAGCCCGATCGAAAAACCGGAACATACAATATCCTGATCGGTAATTACATTAACCCAGTCGAAGGTAAGTGTTGGGTAAACTTTAATTTGTCCCATCTGTACAACCGGGTCCGACAAAAGCAAACTTTTACTTTGGGTAATGCTCACCGAATCGATGTAATAACAACCCAAATTATCGTTTACCTCGACATAATAGATACCGGGTTTATTGGTTTTTATAAGGTTCTTACCCGGACTGTTGTTCCATAAGTAACTTTGGAAACCTTCATTTACACTAAGCTCATATACCTGGTTTTTGCTTCCTTGCGAAAGGGTGTCGATGGTGATTTTGAGTGGATTTTTCGCATCACAATTTTCGAAGCGCGCCAGGTAAACATCTTCTTTGCCCCTGGTTTTAAGTTCAACCTCACCCGAATTTATATTCTGTGTGAAGTCTCCGGCAAGGTAAACCCCCGAGCTTGATGTGTACAGCGTATTGGCAAACTTGCTCCGACTGCCTTTCAGGGTAAAAACCTTATCATACTTTTTATCCTTATCGATGGTAAGCAGGAAGATTTCTTTCTCCAGGTTTTCAGACAACAGGGTTGTTTCATTGATGGCCAACGGCTCGGTATAGGTACCGGCCAGCACCAGGTGCCCGCCCGAAGGGGTAATTTGAACAGGAATCTCGTTGCCAGCACCCCCAAGCTGTTGGTACTGAAAATCGATTTTATTAAGCTTGCTGTTCATCAAAAGGATGTCGTTATTTCCATTCGATTCCAATATTTCAGATCCAGAGTCTAAACGATATCTAAAGCGGGCCGAAATCCAAACCTCGTTTCCCTGGAAGGCGA
>CAZSIK010000081.1:0-13490 GCA_964606515.1 uncultured Prolixibacteraceae bacterium | reverse complement strand
GCGATGCCTTTAGTAGAAAAATCGAAGCCATGAAAGGGATAATGTACTTCCGAAACTTTTCCCGACGGATTGAGCTTAGCCACAAAAAGGTGCTTTTCTTTTTTCACCTGTTCGGGTTTGGAAAGTTTGTCTCCAAAACAACCGGAAACCGTTGAACCAGTCATGATGAGGGTTCCCTTACCGTCCGACTGCAGATTGAAGGCCAGATCCTCACCCTTGTCGCCCCATTGGTTGAACCACATCAATTTTCCCTGTTTGTTTATCTTGCCGGCGAATATATCAGAATCGTCCGATACCTTCAGGCTTTTCCTTTCGGTGAGGTAACTTTTGCCTTCGATTGTGAGACCACCAGCAAAATTTCCTGTAAAATACAAATCGCCATCCGCATCGAGGCAGAGGTCGGTGAACGAAGCCTGTTCCGATGCGGCAAATACAAAGTGGTTCAACAGTTCCCCTTCGGGAGAAAGCCAGAGCAACATCAGGTTGATTTTTCCTATGCTGTCGATAACAGCAGTACCTACTTTGAAATCGTGATTCGATTTACAGGCCACGATCAATCGACCCTCGTTGTCGCACAACACCTTGTAGCTGAAATCGAAACCTTTGCTGCCCATGCAGAAGGCTTTTTTATACGAACCATCGGGCTGGTAAGCAGCAACAAAAACATCGCGGTTCCCAGCCGAAGCAAATGAATCGGCTTCGAAGCGGATGTATCCGTAATATCCCCCGGTAACGTAGATATTGTTGTTGGCCACGGTCATCCCGGTAACCATGTCCCAATCGATGCCCCCCGCGCTTTTCATCCAGCTGAGGTGCATTTGTTGTGCCTTTGTGCCCAGTGGGAACAGGAACCACAACACGAACAGTGCTATAACCAAAGCAATGCGCATGGCCTACCTTTTAATTTGGTTTACCGCTTCTTCGAGTTCGTTCAGCCTTTTTTCCAATTGAAGGGCATTTTTCTCCAACTGGATGGAGTAAAGGGTCAATTCCTCGATTTTTTTGAGTAGCAGAGCATTCATTTCCCCAAGGTTCACCCCCTCGGCCACAACTTTTTTTTCGGAAGGGATGTCGGGCAAGTGTTTGTTGTCGTTGATGAACTGTTCCACCTCGCTCAGTTTGGGAAGCGGGTAATTTTCGTTTAAGACATAGTCATACCAGTGGGACCTCTCCACCACCACTTCGTGAGCTTTAATTCGGCCATTCACCTTTAACCTGTCACCTGGAGGCGCATTGAGGTCGCTTACCTGTGCACCGATTATAACATTTGAGGACAAGGTTTTCAGGTTATTTCCATCAAATTGCCAAGGAGTATAATACCAGCCTCTTGCATTGTTTTTAATACCGTAATACATTTCTGTTCCGGTAGCCGACTCATCGTTAACCAACTTGAAATTAACACTTTTATTTGTCGAATTGTAGCTGGTCACCAGCGAGTTAACACCGGTAAAACTTACTAAGCTTTTGGGGTCTATCCGATAATCTGTTAAATTGATCCTTAAATACCAGAAATTATCAGAACTAGGTGTATAGCGGGAATCCAAATTCCTCTCAAAGAAATTCCCTGTTGACATGGTAAGTTTCAGTTTTCCATCCAAAAAATCGACGGCACTTAAGTACCCGTCAGCCGAAGTTCCTGAAGTAGTTTCGTCGATACCTAAAGCCCATTCCGAGCCGTTCCATTTAAGGATTTGGTTCGGAACTGTCCCATTTTTTAGTTTTATTTCAGTACCGGGAAGCCCGTTGCCTACAATAGCTCCTGTAGTCATTGCAGATTGTGTTCCCCAGTTATCACCAGTGCCCACTGTACCAACAATATCAGTTCCGGGAGCCCAGGTTGAACCGTTCCATTTAAGAACTTGGCCGATGTTAGCCGAATTCCGTCCAAGTTTTAAAGGGTTTTGTTCAGTACCATTGCCGGTCAGAGTGAAATCGGTTTTTACAGTTTGACTGCCCCAGTTGTCGGCAGTTCCTGAAGAACCATTCGACGCCTGGGTTATTCTTCCTTTATTATCAACAGTGATATTGGCATTGGTATAACTACCTGCAGTAACCCCGGTTGTATTTAATAGGTGTGTATGACCTGCCGATGTTGTTCCAGGGCTATTTGTCGAAGTGCTTGTAATGCTTTGCGGTGTCCTTAATCCAACACTACCTGATGTTGTTATTGTAGTAAATTCCATGCCGTTTCCTGCCTGAATACTGGTTACGGTTCCAGAGCCTGCACCTCCTGTAGGAGTTTTCCACTCCCATTGGCCCCCTGAACCATAGGTTAACACTTGACCCGGAGATCCCCCATGAATTGGGAAATAGCCCCTTGTAACTCCATTTACCTTGTAGCCAATTTCGTCATCACTTATAAATAAACCAGAATTAAGATTGCTTCCGTCGACTCTGCCCATAAATACATAACCACAATTATTGGATAGTTTAAGGTTATATAATGAGCTTTTAAGTTCGATTCCTACTTCCTGATTATTACGATTTATTGAAAGACTATTCCCTGTAACCGCGCTTATTACACCATTTTTTTCAGTCCACGATTTGCCACCAGTACCTAAGGTAGTTATCAAGGAATCGATCTGTACTTTTGGCACAAGGTGGTTTGCTGTTTTGGCCCTGCTTGCTGAAACAGTGCCTGTGAAGTTTCCTGATCCAAAAACATTCAGGTTGCTAACTGATGAGGACTGTCCAATTCTTATCATACCCCCTTTCTGAATAACCAATGAACTATCATTTGAATTGCTTTCAATCGAGAAGACATTTTTTTTGTTTCTCATGTCGCGGATCTGAAAATTATTGAGATAATTGGCTCTTATATTCCAGTCGCTCTCCCAGTTATTTGTGGTAAGCCGAATGGAGCTACTTTTGTTACTGACAGAATTCTGAATAAGCAGCGCGGCTTCCCTACTGGTGTCCATATTCACCAAATGCATAACCGTCAATGGATTATCCGTATTAAACCCGATCTTTTGATCTGATTTGATGTAGATTGAATTGGCCGGAGCTTTTTTTTCAATCATAACCACATCGGTCGCGTTGATGTTATCCCTGATCTTAAAATTTCCGACAGAGGTCACTTTTGCGGTCCATGCGCTATTTGATACACTGTCGATCATGAGGAATCCTGCTCCACCTATGCCATTCCTGTTCTCGATGGCTATTGTAGTTGGAGTCAGGGGATCATTTGATACTACATGAACTTTTTGTGTTGGGGCATTGGTTCCTATGCCAATTCTGCCAGAATTGTTAAACAATATATCTCCTGAATTATTGAATTCAACATTTTTTACCCCATTTCTGATTTCATATTTTCCGGTATTGATATTCAGGTAAGAAACACACCTCCAGGTGTTGGTGAGGGAATCGTAACCTGAGGTAAGCATTTCGGAGTTGCCATTCAGCCGCCTCAACTCGTATACTGCCTTATCGCCGGTTGTGGAATTCCGGATTGCATAGGCCCCGATTGTTTTTAAAGGCAGATCGTTGTAAGGGTTCTCGAGCCTGACCGTAGCAGGTTTTACTGCATCGTAAACAGTCAGTTTTGCCGAAGGTGTTTTGGTACCGATGCCCACATTCCCAGTATTGTTTACAATGAAATTTCCCGAATTGGCAAACTCTGCATCTCTTATCCCACTAGCAGGCATCAGAAATTTCTTATCATTCAGCGTATATTGAAATATGCCTAACCATGAGTTGGTCGAGCTTTCGTATACCGATTGCACCATCCCCTCGCTTCCGTTGGTGTAGCGGTAACCAATATGAAATAAGTTGCCAGATGAAGAATTTTTTAGCTGAACAAGAGCAATTGGGGCATTTTGGGTGTCGGTGTATGGTCGCTCCAGGAGGAGGAGCGCTTTGTCGGAAGCATTATAAATATTTAAGTTAGCCGCAGGATTGGAAGTGCCAATACCAATCAAGCCACTGTTGTTGATCCTCATCCTTTCAACCTGGTCATTCCCACCTGTTTTAAAAACCAAGGCATTTTCGCCGGCGGCCCCTTCCCGTAATCCGCCAATCTGAGAACCATAACCAGAAGTAGTTGAGGAGGAAAACTCGATATAAGTACCGTTGTTTTGCGTATCGGCGGCTCCATGCTTCAACCTGATGCCGCAAACCATTCCGGTAATTGCGGCGGTTTTAATTTCGATATTTGCTGTCAGCGGATTAGCGCCAAGACCCACATACGCCCCATTTTCGTAAAGCAAACCATAAACTAAATTCGTTCCGTCAAATCGGGAAAGGTCGTCTGCTTTCATTACGTTGACTTTCATGCCCTCGTTAAGAGTTTTCAATACCGGGGAAGATTTACTACCGGAACTAATCAGTAATTTACCCGCTTGCCTGGTATTTCCCGATTTTAGATGGCCAAGGTGATGGAGCAAACCATCTTTAGCATACTCGCCCTGTACATCGAACATTGAAGAATCGTTTGGGGTGTTGGTGCCGATACCAACTTTGCCAAAATTGGTATTGTAGATGTCGTTGCCGTTGCTGGTCCATTGGCCCCTGGCCAAGGATGCTGCCATCATGAAGACGGCAATCTGGAAAATCTTTTTTGTTTTCAATTTTTAGGATTTTGTGGTGTTATACTTTTTTGAATGCAAGGAGAAAAGGAGTTTTATTTCAACACAACAACTGCATTTCCAAAACAAAATTTCGAAAATGAAACTGAGTAAAATCAATAGAAATCCTTATAAATGAACAAGTCTGGCGAAATGAACCAGACCAAAAAGAAGCGTTTTCCTTCTTTCGTTTAAGAGGTTGGTGTATTTTCATAAGAGTGGAACTATTTCATACAAAATGAAAGAATTTTTTCATCGCTTAAGTTGAAAATACTGTCATTTTTTTAAACCTATAATTTGAAATGAAATTCATCAAGCATTTAAACAATTGTTTTCATGACATTTAAACAATGAATCCTAAAACAAGGGGGCAACAATAACATTTCGAACATATTTCGTATTTATTCAAATCGCATTGCTTCTCCAACCAGTTGATTTAGGGAAACGGTTGTTTTGCTTTTCTAAAACGAGAATCGTGCTTCTTTCTTCTATTCCTTTATGATTCTCTCAGTTGTAAAATATTGGTTTTCTGCGCCAAGCAGCATTACTTGGTAAATCCCTTTTAGCAGGGGGGAAACATCGATCAGTTTTCGATTTGTGAAGATCACTTAATATTAAGTCGGGCTGGAAAGCCCGAGCTACTGTTTTAATGCTGCCTTGCTAAAAATATATTCGGGGATTTCGGCATCAAACTCGATTTTTGAGATTCGAAACTCGGTACCCCTACCCTCTTTTAGCATGTCCTTGTAAATCATTACAAACGGAAACCAGCGCCCCTTAACCTGGGTTACTTCATTCATTTCGATCTGTTTCAGTAACTGGCCACTCTTGGCATACAACTCCTGTTTTAAAGGGACATAGCGTTCGGCATCGACCCACATCTTCTGCATTTGATAGGCTACATCGCTTACCTTGGCTTTCAGGCTGATGACCCATGTTTTACGGCCTTCGAATGCCTCCTCGCCCGTGACTGTTGCCTCGTAAATATCGGTTAAACGGCGATCGTCCATCATGTCCTCGTACGACAGGTCGGAACCCATCACGCTCTGGCGCAGCATGTGTCCCGAAATTTGGATGGTCCGATCGGTAGAAGGTGAGTAAATCCAAAGCTGGTTTTCAAGCTTAAGCATTTTGGTGCCCGCCTCGCGTGCAGGTGAAAGATACTCGGTAAACGATTTCTGGTCGCCCACTGAGTACGATATTGAGGTAATGATACGATCGGAACGCTTTCCATGAATCACGATCGACGACTCGACCACCCGGTTTTCCGACGATAGGTTCTTGTCGATTTTCTTCAGAATTTCATTGGCATCGGGAGCCGAAAAACCGATAAAAATTATCAATGAAAGAATGAATGTAAATACTGTTTTCATTTCTATTTGTTTTAACCACGAAGGAACACAAAGTTTTTTTTCAAAGGTTCACAAAGATTTTTTCTCCGTGACTTTGTGTCTCCGTGTTTGATTTTTATTTTACGCCTCCAACTCCTTAAACAACTGCGATGTTTTCCGCTTATAAATGCCAATCCCGGCCAATGCTGAACCGATTACGGTTGAGACGATTCCTGGCAGAAAGCCAATGTAGAAATCGACCGGGGTGATGCGCGCCCTGATTACCGTGGGCATCATTACCGACGAGCTTTTCATGGCTTCCCCAAGGTTCAATCCATATTTCTGCATCAACCAAGCAAATAGAAGCCCGAATACCGTTCCCAGGAACGATCCGGCGATCCCGATCATCAACGATTCGTAAAGCAGGGTTCTGTACACGTGTTTTTTCTCTTCTCCCATGGCCAGCCGAACGCCAAATTCACCATAACGACGAATGCTTCCCAACAACCCGGCATTCCACAGTACCAAGGCCATAGCCATCATAAACACCAGGGTGATAATTGTTCCCATTGCCTCGGCAATGTCAACCATTTGCCCCATTAAACCTTGGTCTTGCATGGTGAGCAAAACAGGTGCGTATTCGTCGTTTTCGGTGTTCGGAAATTCCTTGAGAAATTTAGCTTTTACTGCATTCGCGTCGTTCTTGCTGTAATAGCCAACGCTCAGATAGCCATTAATTTCGCTGGCGGCATCGTCCATGTCGAGGGCCAGGCGCACATCGTTGATGTCGGCTACAATGGTGCCTTTGTCGAGCACCTGAACACCAAACGAAAGGGTTCCGGCCACGGTGAAGTTTTGGTAGCTCATGCTACCGTTCATGGTGGTTCCCATTAGCGTTACCTCATCTCCGGGTTTAACGCCCAGGTTTTTCGCAAACTGGTCACTTAGCAATATCTCAAGCGGTTTTTCTGGCAAGTGGCCACGAACGAGCGATTTAGCGATGTTCAATCGTTCAATCTCGCTCGACTTCCCCGAAAGCAAATCGACGCCCATGCCCATTGCCGGGCCTTGCGAGCGGGTTTCGCCGTTTTCATCGGGCACATCGATCAATCCGCCAAATTGAATCCGTTCAACCCAAGTAACTTCGGGGAATTTTTGGGTCAATTCCTCTGTCAGTTTCCCTGTTTCGGTCAGCGCCAAATCGGTAGGCATTTGAGAAATGTTCTCCGAATAGGCTTTCGATACCACCTTCACATGGCCTAAGGTCATTTTGGCGTTCATCTCAATTGAATCGCCCATAATTCCGGTAATGTAGGCATGAAGGAACACGCTCAGCATTACCCCCAGTGCCACAATCAATATGGGCACACGACTGCGGCTTTTATCGCGCAGCAGGCCTTTTAGTAGAAATTTTATCATTGCTTTCAAATTTTCAGGTTCATTGTGGAATTTTTGTTTCAATCTTTATACATGGAGCAAAATTCCACTTTTCATCAATATAATCTAAACCCATTTTTAATGATCGGTCAATAGCGTTGCTGATGCCTTCTAACTGTTTTTTATCTGTTATGCTTGCCAGTACCTCCTTTTTTAACTCACAATATTTATCTGTCTCTCTTTTTCTGGCCTTAACCTTGTCGCCTATCCTCTCTGAATCATCTATCCATTTTCCGTCAAAAGACTTCCAATAGAAAATTGCTTTTGTTTCAACACAGGAAATGGATAAGTTATAGGAGCCAAGGCTATCTTTCTTTAAACTATTATTAAAGCAATCATTCCCAGTGCTTAGCGATTCTAAAACAATAAAGAATTCATTTGATGGAAGTATGATTTTATAGTTTTTGAGATTGATTTTCAACCATGAATTTTGCTTTATTTTAGAAACTATAATTTCATCTTTCACGAAATCAACCCCTGGCCTTTTGGTTGTTGGATCAATAGTAAGAAATCGTATCCTAAGCTGATTGTTGGTAGGGCATGATCGATTAACGAAGAATGAAATGTTTTCAATACTTCCTGGAGTTATAACATTTGAGAAATATACAGCATTCATCATTCCATAATACATTGGATGTGACTTATGGGCACTTTTCGTTCCATTCTCATAACTCACTTTTTTCCATTTTCTTTTTTCCGCTTTTCCCTTATGAACGGTGATTTCAGCAATAGTTTGAATACGAGTTTTCAGATCAATGCCATTCAATTTATTCAATTTTAGATCCTTAATGGCAAGAGTTTCACTTTCAAATCCTATATGAGAAATTAGTAGTGAGTCGAAATCCAACTTTTTAATGGAGAAATATCCCAAGGTGTCTGTGTATGTCCCTACATCTTGGCCGAGATAGGATACTGTTGCAAATTGTATTGGACTACCTTCCAAATTGGTGATTCTCCCCTTAATAATAACATCCTGTCCAAAAGAGTTTTGGGCAAAATAAAGTAAAATAAACAGGAGCATTACTTTTATGATCGATTTCATTTTTCGGGTTTAAACGTTAAAAGTATCACCTTATTGAATTTTGCCTCTCAGGGCTTCAGTTGGATTCATTTTTGCAATTTTTCGCGATGGCCAGTAGCTCACAATGGCTGTAGTAAGCAGTACAATGAGTGTGGTTGAAACAATCAGGCTCACGCTGTATATGGGGTACATAACCGGGGCAATGGCCATTCCAAATTCGCTGGTATCCATCGGGATTTTCATGCCCACATGTGCTTGCCAAATAAAAAACGGAACACCATAAACAGCGGCCACAACGGCTGCCAGAACCGCGTGCATAGCCCCTTCAACCGTAAACAATCCAACCACTTGCTGGCGGGTGTATCCCAGCGCCACGTAGGTTCCAATCTCTTTTTGCCGACGGAAAATAGACAAAACTTGTGTATCGAAAATGGCGAGCATGGCCAATGCCAATAAAATGACGTAGAACATCGATTGTCCTTTCGATTTGGTGGCAACCATGGCGTCAATTTCAGCCGTTAAATCCTTTTTAGTTTTCAAGTTGAAGGTTTCAACAGTGGTGCGTTTTTCTTCAGCATTTGCAATACTGAACAAGGTGGCTTCGTTTGGTAGAAGCAGTTTTTCCTGCATGGTTATCAGGTCGATCCACACTTGCGCCACATCGATTGACGGCACGTTGGACGAGAACACCTCTACAATTTCAATTTCCGTAGCGTCGAACGTGCCTTTGCTGTCGCGCCAACGGAGAATTACCCTGTCGCCCTTATTCAGGTGGCTCGAATGTGCCATGCTAGCCCCGATAATTGCCGGGATGGCATCGCTTACTGTGTCGAGTTTATGTGTCGGGATTTTAAGCAAAGTTTGGTCGGGGCGGATTCCTTTAATCATCACTGATTGCATACGGCCTTGCGGATAAATGGTTCCTTGTGCAATGAGTATGGGGACCATCGTTTTGTTTTTAATTTCCGTACTTAACGCCTCAGGAATTGGTGCGTGGCTATCGGTTATGGTGAAGGCATCGTAGGGATCGTACTGGTTGTGCCAGAACTGGCCTTTGCCAATCTCCCACTGTTCCATATCGGTTTTGGACTGGTGGTCCCATCCCACCATTAAGCCTTTGGCCCAGATAATCATCACGAACGAGAACGAGAGCACAATCACGTTCAGCCATGTGCGTAACCCAGCGCCAATCAGGTTTCGGTAAGCCAGTTTTAATGCGAGCTTCATAGCTTTCGTTTTTAATTGTTTACCCATTCTTCGTGGTCAACCAGTCCATCTTTCAGAAAAATTTTCCGGCGCAGGTAGCCGATCACTTTTTCATCGTGCGTGGCAAAAATGAAAGTTGTTTTCAGCTCGCGGTTCAACGTTTCCATGGTTTTCAGAATGTTGTGCGAGTTGGCGGCATCGAGGTTGGCCGTAGGTTCGTCGGCCAGCACCATCGACGGTTTTTTCACCATGGCACGGGCTATGGCCACCCGCTGGCACTCGCCACCTGAAAGTTGCGGCGGTTTCGACTTCACCTTGTCGGTAAGCCCCACCCACTCCAAAGCGTCCATAACCATTTGTTTGCGCTCGGTGGCTGTGTAGTTCAACAGCAAAAGCGGGAACTCTACATTTTCGAACACCGTGTGTACCTGCAACAGGTTGTAACTTTGAAAAATGAAGCCCAAACTTTCCTTTCGAAGCTGCGCCGATTCCCTTGCACTCAGCTCTTTAATCGATTTTCCCAACACAATGGCTTTTCCGTCGGAAGGTGTATCGAGCGACCCGAGGATGTTGAGCAAGGTGGTTTTTCCCGAGCCGCTGGGCCCGATCAGCCCGGCAAATTCGCCCATACCAAACGTAAGGTCAATCCCTTTGAGTGCTACAAACTCGCCTTTCCCGATGGGGAAACGCTTGATGAGCTGGGTGGTTTGAATGATTGTTTCCATGTTTTCTTTATTTAAACACAAAGGTCACTAAGTAATTTCACCAAGGACACAACGTTTTTTGTGTCTTCTCTTTCCGCTTGCAGGATTATTTCTTCGTGTCTTTGTGTCTTCGTGTTTCATTTATTTTTTCTTCGCCAAAGGCGAAGTTGTTTTCTAATGATTAAAAACCAACATAAGTTGTACCCCTGTTCCAGCAAACAAATTCATATCGTTGGCAGTAAGGGGTATTTTATAGTTTTTGGGATTGCTGTAAGCCATTGTATAAAGCGTTAGGTTTTTGAACTGATGGTTCCATGTCGCGATATTGTATAAACCGTTGTTAATCCAATCGCAATACACCATAGCACTTAAATTGTCGTTTAAACTTACAGGGTAATTAAGAGAGAGGGTCGAGAACACAAACGGATTGTTCAAATTGAATGGCTTTTCGTCGTAAGCAAACAGCAACTGTTCAAAAATGACGTTCAGTCCGTTACCAATTCCAAAGGTGTAATCGGTGCCCGCGCTAAATGATGTTTGGTTGGTGAATGCACCTATATTTTTGCTTTTATTCATCCAAACGGCTTCGAACCAAAGCCCAACGCCCAAATCCCATTTGCCATCGAGACCGATGCGATTTTCAGGTATTAACCCGCTTACAACTGAAGAAAGTGCAAGGGGATCGGTGTCGCATAATCGGTGATGAAAGGAAAGCCCCATTTCTCCTTTAGGAACAGGAGTTTGAAACCGTCCGCCAAATTCGGGCTGCTTTTGACTGGTGTTGCCAATTTCCCAGGTTTTAGGTTTTTCATTTCCATATAATAACCATAACCACAGGTTGGCATTGTTCAAAAAATAATAGCGTCCAAGAACACCCCAAACGCCATCGGTAAGCTGAAGCGGATCGCGTGGATCGATCTTGTCGAACCACATCAGCGGGCGGATCATGGTGGCCGATCCGAAGTTGATTTTTTGCAATCCGGCCCTGATTTCCAATTGTTTGGTTGAATACCGGACCCAAAAGCGATAAGGCTTGATTTTCCCGTTATAATAAAGAGAATCGAAAGGAAGGGTACCCAATATTCCATTGATGTTCGCGGAAGCTTCAAAATCGAGCAAGCGCTTTTGTTCCTGCCCAAGCTTCAGGTTCAGTTGCGGAATATACCGTCCTCCACCCCACAAATCGAGTGAGTTGGAAGGATTATAATTTCCCCATACCGAAGTTTGTCCTTTAAAAACCAGTTTTTTCGCACCCGACTGTCCGGGAACGAGGAGACACAGCAATAATATGAATGTAAGATATTTCATGGTTTTTCTGCACGGGGCGACATGCCATAAGCAAACAGGTTGGTGAATTCCATAACCAGGTCTTCAGGATTAGGGAAAAGAGAAATCAGATAAGGATCATCCATCAGTCCACCAATTTTTTGAGCTAAAACCAGGTAGAACTCAATTTTCAAGTCTTTACGGATGAGCCCCTTCTGCTGAAGGTCCTTAAAATCGGCAATCATGGAAGCGAATACCTGCATGGTTTTACTTGCCATATACTCTTTCAAACCCAGTTCGGTGTCGGCATAAAAATCGGCAAGGAATTCTTTACTGATTTCATGAATACCCTCTTTTTTCATTTTCAACATCCCCTCCATCAGTTCTGCCGATGAAGCAGCCTTATTCTTAAGCTCAGTGAAATCGTTCATTGAATTGTTTACCACCTGATCGAGAACCGCTTTCGCCACTTCAACCTTATTAGGAAAATGCTTATAAAAAGTCATTTTGCTGGTTTTTGCTTCCTTACAAATCTCCTCTATGGTTACTTTTCGAAAGCCAAACTTCCAGAACAGCGCCTTTGAAGCCGCAAGAATTTCGTTGTACTTTTTATTTTTATTCAAATATTCCATTATTCATTTAAAAATACCAATATCGTACAAATATACATTTTTTTTATTAAAACACTATTTTCGTATATAATTATTTTTTTAGTCATTTATTTTTGAAATTTTCCATGCCTTTTAAGTCAATAATGATTACCAATTAAATAATAGTTTAAATCGAAATCAATAAAAAAAAGGCTAACTGAAGAAAAAAATACTTTTCTCCAATCAATCCATCAGGAAATTTGAGCTACTTTTGATTTAATTATTACAATTTTTGAAGTAAAATCAATTTTATCAAAAACCTAAAACATGCGATTAATTATTCAACCCGATTATGCTGCTGCTTCGAAGTGGACGGCTGCTTACATTGCCAAAAAGATAAAGGAACACTCACAGTCGAAACCCTTTGTACTGGGATTACCCACAGGTTCGTCGCCTCTGGGCACCTACAAGGAGCTGATTTCTCTTTACAAGCAAGGTAGAATCTCGTTTAAAAATGTGGTAACCTTTAACATGGACGAATACATTGGTATCCCTAAAGACCACGAGCAGAGTTACTACTCGTTCATGTGGGATAATTTTTTCAGTCACATCGATATTGTGCCCGAAAACGCCAACATCCTGAACGGCAATGCCCCCGACCTTGCCAAGGAATGCGCCCAATATGAAGAGAAAATTTTAAGCTATGGCGGCATCGACCTTTTCCTTGGCGGCATTGGTCCTGATGGGCACCTGGCCTTCAACGAACCGGGCTCCTCCCTTCAGTCGAGGACCAGGGTAAAATCGCTTACACAAGATACCATACTGGCCAATTGCCGCTTTTTCGACAACGATCCGTCGAAGGTGCCGACTACAGCCCTAACGGTAGGAATTGGAACCGTACTTGATGCAAAAGAGGTACTGATTATCGTGAATGGTCACAACAAAGCCCGTGCTTTGCAACATGCCATCGAGGAAGGGATAAACCACATGTGGACCGTAAGTGCCCTGCAAATGCATCCCAAAGGAATTATTGTTTGCGACGAAGCGGCCACTTACGAACTGAAAGTAGGAACCTACAAGTATTTCAAGGATATTGAAAAAGCCAACCTTACAATGGAATAATTGCAAGAACAAGTCTATACAATACAATATAAATAGCTGGTATTCTACCTAAATATTCAGACTTGATTCTGAATGATTGGCGCATCTGAATTAATTGCCCCTGACTTCCGAATTATCTCCGAATCCACTGACTAAAGCCGGTGGCAATTGGAAATATTACTAAAGCCGGTGGCAATTGGAATCAACATAGTTGTATTGGTATAGGCGTTTAGGCCGCCCATTATTTTACTAATGCTACCTTTGTAGCA
>CAZSIK010000080.1:7345-14864 GCA_964606515.1 uncultured Prolixibacteraceae bacterium | reverse complement strand
GATGGTTTCTGTCGCGGTAAATCATCGATTTCAGGTCTTTTTTCCACCATTCCCTGAAATACAAATGATAATCCTGTGGATTTTTAGGTCGAACCCATTGGTCGAAAGCTTCGTCCAAAACCAATACGCCCAGGCGGTCGCAGGCATCGAGGAATTGTTTCGAAGGAGGGTTATGGCTTGCACGTATTGCGTTGAAGCCGTTGGCTTTCATCAGTTCCACCCTGCGTTCTTCGGCACGGTCGATTGTGGCAGATCCCAGGAACCCATTGTCGTGGTGAAGGTTTCCACCTTTTAGCAGCACGGTTTTTCCGTTTAGGGTAAAGCCCGTTTTTGCATCGAAATGAATGGTGCGGATTCCGAATGTAGTTGTGGTTTGGTCAGCAACTTTTCCATTAGCAACAACCTGAACTTCTGCAGTATAAAGGTTAGGGGTTTCGTCCGACCACAGTTTGGCTTGTGGTACTTTTATGCGTTGAATAATGTCTTCTGTTCCCGTTGGAATGTTTTTAACCGGTGTTTCCGATGTGGCTGAAACCTTGCCGTTACCATCGATGATTCGGATTTGCAATTGCACTTCTGCGTTATCGGTTGCCGTATTTTCAACGGTTGCGGATACGGTTATATCCGCTTCATTTTCAGAAATTTTTTCGGTATTTACAAACACGCCGTCGTGCGCAATGTGTATGGGTTGCTTTTGTATGAGCCATACATGGCGGTATATGCCCGAGCCACTGTACCAACGCGAGTTCTTACCTTCGTTTTTCACCTTTACGGCAATTACATTAGGTTTTCCGGCTGGATTGAGGAATTCGGTAATATCGAACTGAAAAGCGGTATAGCCATAAGGGTGATTGCCCACCAGTTTGCCATTCACCCACACTTCGCTGTTCATATAAACCCCATCGAAATTGATAAGGGTTTGGTTAAAACGCTGGTCTTTATCCAAGGTAAATGTTTTACGGTACCAAGCCGTTCCACCAACGGTGTAACCAGTGGCCGTCGTTCCAATGCTTTCCTTTGAAAATGGTCCGATTACTTTTCCAGTTTCCTGATTGGGAAGAGTTTCGATGCTCCAATCGTGCGGTAAATCGAGACTGCACCAGGCATCATCCTTTAAAAAAGGATTTTCTGCGCTTTGCACATCGCCCAACTGGAATTTCCAATCGTCGTCGAAAAGGGTTTCGATACGTGCCTGTTTTTGTTGCACGCATGAACCCAGAACCAGCAAAATAAATAGACCGAGTAAGATAAATGGGAATAGCCTGGAATGTTTTTTTTGCTGTTGTTTTTCCATAGTTCTAGTGAAATGTTATTGCGTCAAGTGAAACTATGCCTGCATCTGTGTGTATGATTTCAATCATATGAATTCCTATATTCAAACCCACTTCTTCATAAACAACCTGTTGTGGTTCTCGCACATCTGGAGTAGACAAATCAACTTTAGCACGTGTTTTTCCATCAATTCGAATCTCTATTTTACCAGTTCCTGCATCTTTAGGAGCAATTACTGCAATATGGGATCCTGTAAACGAGCATGTCCACACATCGCCAACGGCTTCGCTGAAGGTCAAATCGTTGTTGTAGTCGCCAGTTTTCAAGTTGCAAACCCGGTTCCATCCCGGAGCTACAATGCCCGGGTCATCGTCGTTGAACCAACCTTTATCGTGGGTGATGCGCAAAACACGTTGGCTTTTCGCCAATGTATTGTCGCTTATTCCGGAGAGAGGTTGAACAGCTTTTTTAGGTGTTATGGTCAATCCCTTTTCATTCTGAACAAAATCGATGGCAACATCACTTCCAAGCAATTCCACTTTGGATACTTTCCCTAGTGTCTTCCCGCCAGAATGTAAGGCACTTAAAACCAGCGAGCTATCATTCCAATTGAATACCGTGGCATAAACCTGTCCGTTATTGCGGGTATAGTAGGTTGTTTCGCCTCCATACACCTCGAACGGACGTGAGCCGTAAATGGCTTCTCCGTTGATTTTTAACCACGCCCCAACATTTTTGGCAATTTGTACCACTTCAGGATCGAGATCGCCACGCCCATGCTGAGTAAGGTTCAGCAACATGGTTCCATTTCGGGAAACATTCTGCAACAGCAGTTCAATGACCTTTGCTGCACTCAGGTATTTCTGCCCGGTTTTATAATGCCATTCGGCAATACTGGTTTCGGTTTGGAAAGAATAAGCCCTGATCTCGGGTTCAATGATAAACTCGGTGCTTTTAACCAGCGAACGATCAACCACGGGAAGCAGTTCGGGGTTGTTTTGGAAGCTGTTGTAAGGCCCACCCACCCCTTTCAGGTTCACCACCACATCCATTTTCCCCTTGTTCCATTGCAACGATTTGTTGTAGTAATTCGCGATGAGTTGGGGAGCCAAAAAGCCAAGCCCCATTTTAACACCCAGGTCAACTTGTGAGTCGCCCGCATGTTCATCGAAATAAATTACATCGGGGTGGTATTTGGAAATGGCATCGTCGATTCGCCACATAAACTGGTTGGCATAAGGCGAAAACAAAGGATTTTTTTTGTCGTGAACAGGGCCATACAAGTCAACCGGGTTCATCCCTTCCCACCAAAGCCCCTTGCCGTCTTCTTTGGTTTGAAGGGCATCGTGTGGCACGCCGGCCATAGTGCCGTTTTTGTCGCGGTTGTACCAGGTGGTCATGAACTGCCCCCATGTACGACCCGGTGTATTGTGAAAACCAATTCCGAAGCGTATTCCGTGTTTGCGAGCCACTTTTTCCCATGTTCCTACAATGTCTTGCTTAGGACCAACATTCACTGAATTCCAAGGTTGGTATTTCGAATCGAAACAATCGAAGTTGTCGTGATGAACCCCCATTGCCATGAAGTAGCGGGCACCCATTTCGATGTATAATTTCATCAATTCATCGGGGTTCCATTGATCAATTACCCAGTTGTGGCAAATATCTTTGTATCCATATTCCGATGGATGTCCAAAGTTTTCAACATGATAACGATATTGAGCACTTCCTTCCATGTACATGCCCCGTGCATACCAGTCGCCCTGTTCGGGCATCGACTGAGGGCTCCAATGCGACCAAGCCCCAAACTTAGCCTCGCGCCACCATGCAGGAACGGTGTAATTACGACTGATTTCTTTCCAATCGGGTTTATACTGGCCATCAGCAATTGGCAACGAGGGCAGGTTCCAGATATCGGGTACTGATGCCAGACTATCGATTTCTGATTGCTCATTTTTCATGCAGGAATCAATCTGAGCAAATATTTGATTATTAGCTATTAATCCAAAAAATACAAGAAAACTAAATAATAGATCCTTCACAATTCAATTCCTTTATTGTATGAAATCCCGGTTCATCCCTATTATTAATATTCAATTACCTGTTCGGTCCATGTTGGCCCTAGAAGGTAAAACCTGCCGTTTTTATAATAAACGGGTTCGTATCCCATTTGAGGTGTAAGCTCCCACGGTTCAAATGTTTGGCTATACGGGTAGGGTCGGTGCTCGTACATCATGTAATGGCACGAGCTCCACAAATTTCCGTCGGGGCCGACAAACAAGGCATTGTGACCTGTTTCACAAAAAGGATCCTGTGTGTCGCTGAATTTCAGGTGGTCGTACCCACCACCAATGGCTAATTCGGGCCTATAGCCCTTTTTGCGGGTACCAAAAATGGTTTCTCGGTCGACCAGTTCCCATGGACCAAGCGGGTTCTTCGATTTTAAAAGGCCTACTTCATAACCGCGTGTCCATGTTGAAAAAAACATAAAATAGAAGTCATCACGCTTAAGTACGAAAGGGCCTTCTATGCCACCCACCATCCACTCGGGCCAGCCGGGTTGTTTTTTATCTAAAAACTTTTCGATTGGAGTGGTGAGTTTACCGCCTGCCAAATCAATTTTAGCTTGAAAAAGCCCTCCTCCGCTACAATAAAAATACACCTGTCCGTCTTCGTCTTCAAAAAGGGTTGCATCGTTGTTGTACTGAGGGGTGAGCGGTCCATTTACCAAAGCGTAAGGACCCGTAACTTTATCAGACGAAAACAGCCACACACTGTGGGTTGCCATCCCTTTGGGATCTTCATCGGTTACTTTGCCGCTGTTCACGGTAAGCCAGTATTTGCCTTGGATGTAATGAATTTCAGGAGCCCAAAACCTGCCGTTGTAGGGGCAGTCGGCTGGTAATTTACCGGCATCGATAAGCCATGAGTGGTGCTTCCAGTTATGCAAATCGTCGGATTCCAACAAGCGCACACCCGGGTTTGGGCCCGTCCATACCGGATTCGAAGTTCCGGTGCAATACCATTTCTCCCCAACTTTGATGATAAAATGGTCGCGCATGGAAAGTGCCGAATCGCGGGTAATCGGGTTGGTGTATCGAAATTCCTTTGTTGTTGGTGTGTCTTCACTTAAAAATTTACTTTCATCGTGAATGCCTAAACTATCTTTATCATTGGTTTTAACCCTATTTGAGCAGGCAACAGAAACCACAAGAAAAAATGCCAAAAGTGCAAAAGTGCATTGTATTGTATTATTTTGCATACAGGTATAATTTATTTGTTTATATTTTTAACCATCGGAGCCCCAAAATAACTTGGATGGTTATTATCGGGATTTATTACTATTTTCTCCAAAACGATTTAATCGATTTTAAAAACTACCGATGTAGCAAAAGACATTTCCATCGGAAAGGTAATTACAAGTCCATCGGCATCCTGTTCCCATTCAAGTTTGCCTTCGTGTCCCAATAGCTTAACCCCTTTAACCGGTTTTTCAAGTTTACCTGAGTCCTTTCCAAGCGATTTGATTTTCAATTGATATCCTGCTTCGGGCACCACCATACAAATTGCATACAGTGAACCATTTTTGCCGACAGTAAAACGAAAATCACCTGTACCGAACTTGAACTCAGCATGACGCCGTCCCAGTTTTCCTCCTGGTAGCATTTTCAATTTACCCTCCACCATTTCGCCTTCTCCGGGAATTTTCCATGCATGGCTTCCATACACTGCTTCACCATTACGGCGCATCCAAATACCCACTTCCTTCAGCATCTTTTGGCTGCCTTCGTCGATCGAACCATCGGGCAACAACGAAATGCATAGGGCTGCATTGCCATCGCGGGCAATGGCTTCAATAATGTAGCGAATCATCATACCCGGGTCGTAAGTGAAGTTGGGTGCGTAGAACCAGTCGCCCACCGGCGCTTCGGCAATCCAGGGCTGATCGGTTTTGATGTTGGCCGGAACGCCAAATTCTTCAGTATTTACCGTACCATTGGTATTGTGTCGGAATTTAACAATGCTGAAAGTGTTCACTTCGCCACGTCGGCTGAGTGTTCGGTTGTAATAATCGGCCATAACCCTGGGCATGGCATCGGCCTTGATGCCGGTTCCGGTGCCATTTCCTGTAAAAGGTCCCTGAACCGTGCCATCGGTATAGATAAAGTCGGGATCGTAATGCTCCACCACGTCCATCATTCGCAGGACCCATTCGGTAGTATACCACCTGGCATATTCAAGGTGCCTTGTGTAGATGCCTGCCGGTGGAGGCGACCAACCGGTAAAAGAAGCGGCCTCCACCCCCTTGTATTCACGCAGGTCAATTCCATAGAGCAAACGTGGATCATATCCTTCCCACCATTTGCCTTTGCCGTCGGCTAGTGTCAGGTTGCCATCGTAGGGCACACCTGCTTTGTCGCCTTCTTTGTCGCTTCCAAAAGCGGTTTGCCACCACCACCAGGTATATTCATGGTGAAAGGTTACACCAAATCTCATGTTGTTGGCTCGGCATGCTTTAGCCCATTCGCCGAGAAGGTCGCGTTTGGGACCTATGTTAACCGAGTTCCAGGGGTGGTATTTTGAGTTCCATAAGTCGTAATTGTCGTGATGTACTCCTTGAATCATCAGAAAACGGGCACCTGCATCTTCGTAGATTTTGGTGAGCCGGGCAGGATCGAGTTGAGTAGGGTTCCAATCGCGAAGTACTTCTTTATAGCCCACTTCGGATGGATGACCATACCTTTTCAAATGATTTTCGTAAGCCCAGTGCCCGGGTTTGTAAAGGTTACGAGCGTACCAGTCGCCACTTTCCCCGGCCGATTGCGGCCCAAAATGAACCCAAATACCAAATTTTGCTTCGCGCAACCAGGCTGGTTCACCCGGGTAATTCTTTTCAATCGATTCCCAGGTTGGTTCAAAAGGACCCGGAGCGATGGGAATGTCCAGAACCATTTCGGGAGCCGTTTTCCAGTCGCCCATTTCAACACTGTTTACAGATTGCTTTGCAGGAGTTTCCGGGAAAGGGGGAAGGATTTTATTTTGGGCATTCAATCCCAGCGATAGGGTTGCCAATATTGCAAATGCTGTAATTACTTTTTTCATCTTACTTGAATTATGTAATTATTTCTTCGGTTTTACACTTATCCCTTCTGTTTTTAACGCAATGGGTTTAATGCTTCCATCTTTGCTTCGACTTCGCTCAGCAACCAACTTCGACTTCGCTCTGGTCCCCGAGCATGGTCGAGGGGTACTTCGACTACGCTCAGGAACCAACTTCGATAAGCTCAGCAACCAACTTCGACTTCGCTCAGCACATAGGCATCATCATAGTAAAAGATATCTGCCTAAGGCAAATTCTTCTTCTCAGCTTTCCAAACCGTTGATTTTGAAAGTCCGCAAGGATTTCCGGTGAACATTTTTCCGGCTTCTTCATCGCCTTTTAACTGCCATTTGTACCAAGCCGTTGCCACTTTGGCAAATTCACCACCATGGGGTTGGCCGTAGGTTCCACCGTGGCCCACGTCCATGTTGGCCATAAATACCGGAACATGATTGATGCGCTTATAGTCGTCCATCCCATTGTTGTAAGCGATGTCTTTTTCGCCTCCAAGTAAATAGAGCGTTGGCGTATGCAACTTAGCCAAATGGTCTTTTGTTAAACCAGGCATTCCGGGCATTCCTCCTCCTGGATTTCCGATGATGCCGCTGTTGCAAACCACTGTGGTGGTAACTCTTGGATCGGGTGCAGTTTCGAGAGCTTGCAAACCGCCGCACGACATACCGCTAACTGCAATTTTTGAGACATCGATTTTGCCATAAAATACACTCAACTTGTTGTTATTTTGTGCAATGGCCCAGTCGATGGCATCAATCAGTTGCGATGAGGTAGAACGGCCTTTACCCCGCTCTCCCTCTTGTGGCATCGGGCCGATCGCGATTACCAGGAAACCATGCGAAGCCACTTCCGACAAGAAGTTGACATGTTCCCAAGGCGAATTGGCACAGGCACCGTTACCCCAGGCAATGATCGGCAATTTTGCATTTTCCCCGAAAGAAGATAGGTCTTTAGGCCTGAAAATGGTGTGTGTGGCCAGGTTCCTTTCGGTATACATTATTGCCGGATAGGCTCCAGTTCCGCCGTCTTCAACTACACGGCTCTTGATCACGCCTTCTTTTGTCGGGGTAATGAGCGGAATGCTGCCATCGGCATTGTAGCTGAATTGCTCCACACTTACCGAACGTTTAA
>CAZSIK010000080.1:7033-7320 GCA_964606515.1 uncultured Prolixibacteraceae bacterium | reverse complement strand
CCCGACAAGGACTGGTTGTGATAGAAAATATAAGAATTACCCTTGAAATCGATGATCCCTGCATGGTTGGTAAAAGCCAGATGGTCGGCCCGTTTCATGATGTGTCCTTTGTAAGTCCAGGGGCCTTCGGCTGTTGGAGCAGTTGAGTACGAAATATACTCAGGAATTCCCTCTGCAGCATAAATCATGTAATACATATTGTTGCGTTTGTAAAACCAGGGGCCTTCAGTGTAAGTGGTCCCGGGTTTTCCGTCACGGCCAGTTTTCGCACCAAAGGCTTCAGGGGT
>CAZSIK010000080.1:5326-7023 GCA_964606515.1 uncultured Prolixibacteraceae bacterium | reverse complement strand
ATTATTCCGTTTTCACCCACGCTGCGGTCGTACGAGATCATATCTTCATTCAACTTAACGTACCACAATTTAGGGTTTCCCCAATAAAGGTAGGCTTTCCCATTGTCATCAACAAATACGGTTGGGTCAATATCCTGCCAGATGTGGTCGCTGTCGACGAGGCGTTTACCAAGTGGGTCGGTAAACGGACCGGTAGGAGAATCGGAAACCAGCACAGCAATGCCTTCGCCATGGATGGGCACATACAAATAAAACTTGCCATTCCGTTCCACACACTGGGGAGCCCAGGCCCCATTTGTTTTTTTGTGCCAGCTGAAGCTCTTCAGCGAGGCTACTGCCCCATGATCGGTCCAATTCACCATGTCGGTCGACGAAAAACAACGCCAGTCGTACATGGTAAAAAAGTTATTAACTGTTGAATCTTCATCGTGCGAGGTAAACAGGTAAACCGTACCGTTGTGCACCATGGGTGCCGGATCGGCTGTAAAACAGTTTTGCACGATGGGATTCTGTGCAAAAACCAGTGTTGATAAAAACAATAAAGCAACAACGACTGTGGAAAAACTCATTCTCATACTCAAATTTTTATTTTTCATTTTATCAATGTGATGCTTAGGCTATTAAGATTTTTGCTATCGGAACTGTTTCCATAAAGAATTTCATAATTACCAGGCGTAACGGCCATCTTGCGTTGACCCCAGTCGTAAAACTCAAACGATGATGGGGTGAGTTCGATGGTAGCAATTTTTGTTTTCCCGGCTTCCAGCTCCATCCTATTGAAGCCACGCAAGGTTTTCAACGGGCCTTCCACATCGTTTAACTTTCGGACGTAAACCTGCATAATTTCGGTTCCGGCCCGTTTGCCTGTGTTTTTAACAGGGATACTTAGTTGAACGCTTTCATTTGGTTTAATGCTTGTTTTGCTTATTGTTGCATTTCCAATTTCGAAACTGGTGTAGCTCAAACCAAAGCCGAAGGGGAACAGATTATCTGTGGTATATCGATAGGTACGGTTGGTCATCGAGTAATCTTCGAAATCGCCCAACTTGTCGGAGTTTTTGTAGAAGGTCAGGGGAAGTTTTCCTCCTGGATTGTAGTCGCCAAAAAGCACATCAGCAACAGCCTGACCGCCCATTTCACCAGGATACCAGGCCTGAAGGATGGCATCGCAACTTTCGGTTTCGGGTGCAAGGGCAAGGGCCGAGCCCGAACAATTTACAAAAACCACTTTTTTACCAGCGGCTTTTAAAGCCTTCAAACAATTTCGCTGAACCGAAGGTAATTCAATGTGGGTTCGGTCGCCACCCTTAAATCCAGGAAAATTTACAGGCATTTCTTCGCCTTCGAGTTTCCCCGAAAGGCCACCTGCAAACACTACGGTTTCAATTCCCTTCAACTTATTAACCAGCTCAAAATAATCGACATCCATTTCTTTCCCAAAATTCAGTTCAATGTTGGCCTGCCAGTTGTTGAGCTGGGCGTACCGGATTTCGATTTTGTACTTTTTACCTGCTTCAAACTTGTATGGGATACGCGAAGGCAAGGTGCGCCAGTTGTTGTACATCTGCAAGGATTCGCCATTCACCAACAATTCGAAATAACCAGTAGCACCCCCTTTAAAAACCAATTCTTCGGAAGTTACCGGGGTGAATTCGGCTTCAAAAAGCCCCGAGAAACCTTCGAGTTTCACACCCGAG
>CAZSIK010000080.1:0-5316 GCA_964606515.1 uncultured Prolixibacteraceae bacterium | reverse complement strand
TGCGACAGTTTTCTGAATCGGACTTGTGATTTGCTGAGAAACAACAGCTTGTCCCTCGCGCTCGCGATTATTCCAATAAGTTGCTTTAAAACCTTGTTTCCCTTCGAACGAAAGTTGCGAAAAATAGCTGTCGGTCACTTTGTCTTCAACCAGGTCGCAACCCTTGTCGTAAAGAATTTTCTTGTCAGAAATTTTGGTTTTAATCCCTTCAAGAATTGAAATGGTTTCAATGGGTGTACCGTTGTAGTTGCCCCACAGCATCACTTCGTCGTTGGCATTGGGCCCGATTACAGCAATCTTTTTTACCGATTTCGATAAGGGTAAGATGTTGTTGTTATTCTGAAGCAAGGTCATACTTTGTTGTGCCATGGTATAGGCCAACTGTTTGTGTTTATCGCAGTTCAATACCGATGCAGGGATTTGGGCCCAGGGCACAAGGGCATCACTGTCGAAATCGCCCAATTCGAAACGGCCAATCAAAATGCGCATCAGGCTTTTGTCGATGTCTTCAATTTTAATCAGCCCTTTTTCAACACCTTCGGGAAGGGTTTTGTACGGATAATTCTCCCACACGCACTCCACATCGGTACCGGCCAATACCCCTTTGGAGGCTGCATGAACAGTGGTTGAGGAAACCTTGTGAGAGTTAAAGAAGTCGGTGATCGCACCGCAATCGGACACCACGATATGTTTAAAGCCCCACTCATCGCGCAGGATGCGTTGCAACAGGCGGGTGCTGCCGCAGCAAGGCTCGTCGTCGAGGCGTTGATAAGCGCACATTACCTGACGAACGTCGGCTTCCTGGACCAGGGCTTTAAATGCCGGCAAATAGGTTTCGTTAAACAGTCGTGGGTTTACATTGTTGAGGTTCAGCTCGTGGCGGCTCCATTCCGGGCCCGAATGCACGGCGTAGTGTTTGGCACAGGCCAACAGTTTGCAATATTTGGCATTTTCGGGACCTTGTAAGCCTTTCACCACCTGCACCCCCATGCGGGAAGTGAGGTAAGGATCTTCACCATAAGTTTCCTGTCCCCGTCCCCAGCGTGGGTCACGGAAGAGGTTCACGTTGGGGGTCCACACCGAAAGGCTGAGGAAGCGTTTGTTCTCGTTGCCACGGCGCAAATGCTGATGGTATTTTGCACGTGCTTCGTCCGACGCAGCATCGAATATATGGTAAACCAACTCGTCGTTGAACGAAGCGGCCATCGCAATAGGCTCGGGAAAAACAGTCACGCTGTCGTTGTTGGCATAACCGTGCAAGGCCTCGCTCCACCAGTTGAATTTGCGGATGCCCAAGCGGGGAATGGCATCACTCTGGTCGCACATCAACGTGGCTTTTTCTTCGAGTGTTAACCTCGAAATGAGGTCTTTGGCACGATCTTCAAAACTCAGGTTTGGGTTTTGAAAAGGGTATTGTTGAGCCAATAAATTCCCAGTAAAAATTAACATAAACAGGAACAACAGTCCTTTCTTGTGCAAAAATTGATTCTTCATTTTTCTATTTTTATTAAATTTCTTCCATATTCCTGCAAATTCTTAGAAAACCACCAAGAAGACAACGGTTATCACGAAGGACACAAAACTTATTGATGTCATTTCACTGTTCTTTTGTTTCTTAGTGTCTTCGAGTCTCAGTGGTTCATTTATTCAATCGGTTTCAAACTGGCAGCAAAGCCACCTCTACGGAGCATTTTCACATCAATTTCAGAATTTTTGTCGACAACAAAATAGCGTGTTAAAAATTCTGTATCGTATTTGCCGTCGGCGATTAATGTCAATTTGTATTTTTTTCCTTCAGGCAGAAAATTGAATTTCAGCAGTTTGTTTTTCTCCCTACGGATTTCGGAAATGATGCCTCCCACGTACCAATTGTCTCCTTTTCGGCGGGCCAACACCACTTCTTTTCCCGGATATCCATCAACAAATCGGGTGTCATCCCAGGCGTTGGGTACTTCGCGCAAGAAGTTTTTCGCGGCATCGGGCAAGTTGTAGTAGCCTTCGGGACGATCGGCCAAATGCTGCATGCCCGACTCGAACAACACGCTCAAAGCCAGTTCATGACCATAGGAAGTAAGGTGCGGGTGCTGCGAGTTGGTGAAGGTTACCGGTGTATAATCCATGGCGCCCACCACGTTGCGGGTAAAAGGCAGAATGGTATTATGAACAGGGGCCGTGGTAGTTAGTTCAGGGCCATTGTTGTACCACTCGGCACCGCGAACCCCCTCGTAAGTCATCAGGTGGGGATAAGTGCGTGCCCAACCGCGGGGAACCAGGCATCCGTGGAAATACACCATCATCTCAAATTGGGCTGCATCCTCCAGGATATCCAGGTAATAGTTGATCATGTCCTGCTTTTCACTCTCGAAAAAGTCGACTTTCACCCCATAGATGCCCATTTTTTTCAATTTGGCAAATTCTTCCATTCGGTTTTCGTGGGTAAGCATGCGGTCTTTGGGCGTTGAATTTACCCAGGTATGTTCGCCACCTGAGTTGTACCAAATCAGCGGTTTCACGCCAATGGAATGAATGTATTGGATCGCATCGTCGAGGTTTCCTCCATCGGTCATCATATCCCACTCCCAGTCGAGCAGGGTGTAAGGCCAACCCATCGATGCGGCCAGGTCGGCAAAGGCACAAACGGTTTTGTAGCTGCGGGTACCGTGGTTGTCGGACCAATAGTTCCACGATGCTTTCCCGGGTTGAATCCAGCCGGTATTTGAAACAACCGGAGGAGCGGAAACATCTTCAACCAAGGTCGATTCAACAATGTCGGCAAGCGTTCCCACAATGATGACGCGCCAAGGCGATTTCCAGGGAAGCGTAATGGTGGGCTGTGTTTCGCCCTTGTCCCGCCCGTTCCACTTGTCGGGGAAGGTGAGTTTGTATTTAGTCTTTTCGCTATAGTTGGTGAGTTTGATGCCGCAATACGTGCGGTTCAAATCGGCTTCGTGAATCAAATACCAGCATGCTTTGTCGGGAGTGTTGAACAAAGCCGGGTACCCCCAGTCTTTCTGCTCGCTACCGTCTTTCATGGTAATGTAAAGCCCTTCGTTGGCGGTATTGAATTTGGTAAGCCAGCGCTGGGTGCTGTCGGGAACATAATACGCCGTATACTCGTCTTTCACCACAAAGTTTCCTTCTTTTTCAGGAAATTCGTAACGAAAAGCCAGGCCATCGTTATACGCCCTTATGATCAAGTTCATTTTAGCTTTCGTTGGGTTTTCGAACGAAACCACCACCTCGTTGGCCTGGTTGCTGCACTGGCTGCGCTTACCGTGAATCGCAGTGTATTGTTCGTTCACCAAGGTTACTTTCCCCACTTTCAGGACCTTCAATTCGTTCAAAAAATCCTGATCGCTGCGCGAAAGGCCAAGGTCGATTTTCGGGATTACCTCAACTTTTGAATTTCCTGTAAAATAATTAACAGAAAGGCACCATGGGCCAACAGTACGATCTTCAAATTTAACGAGTCCTACTTCAATTTTCCCATTGGGCGATTTGATGCTTGCTGTTTGTCCATAGGCTACAGACAAAAACAGCACAAGAAAAAATACCAGATTAGCGATCTTCATTTATTATATTGACTTTCGATTTACGGAATAAAAATAACCTGTATCCATTTTTCACATACTTGTTTTTAGATATTCAGTTTTTGATTTTGAACACAATTACACGAAAACAGCCTGAATGGTCTTTAAAATGACCATTCAGGCTGTGAAATAAAAAGGAAAAGCCAGATTGTGTTGCTTTTTAACAGCAATATATCATAATTTCACTATGACTTTTGCCCCATTATAATCTACTACTTTCGGGGTAATCAGGTTGGGTTCACGTTGAGTCCCTTCTTTTTTGCTCACTTTCACAATGTTGAATTTTCTAGAGCTGATCATTCCGGGGAACAAACCTTCACGGTTGGCTATGGTCAACTCTTTTTTAGCATCATTCCAAGTAAACTTGATGGTTGAAAACATCCCTTTTTCGTAGTTGTAATTGTCGTTTTCGTCTTCATATAAGGTGAATTCGCCATTGGCTCCATCGTAAATACGGATTTCAAGCATGTCCCATTTCTTTTCTTCGGCATATTGTACTTCAGGACCAATAGGAAGAATGGAACCGGCACGAACATACAAGGGTAATACATCGAGCGGGACTTCTTTCACAATAGTTTGACCACCAGCATGTTTTTCATTCGTCCAGAAATCGATCCAATCGGAACCTTTTGGCAGATACACTTCTTCGGTTTTAATTGTACTGAAGTCTTCTTTTCCTTCTTTTGAATAAAGGCCCTTTGTTACCGGGCAAACCAGAAGCGATTTCCCAAACAGGTATTCGTCATTGATATCCAGTGCATTTTTGTCGTTGGCAAAGTCCATCACAAGGGCGCGCATCATGCTCGATTGGTTCGCCGTAACATCCCATGACGCAGAATAAATGTAGGGCAACAAGCTGTAGCGTAGCTTGATGTATTTCTCGATGGCATCGTACACGCGATCGCCCTTTGAACCAAATTGGTAAATTTCACGGGGGGCACCTTCGCCATGCGAACGCATCATGGGACAGAAGGTTCCAAACTGAAGCCAACGCACATACAACTCACGATAATCTGGATTAGTAAGGTCGTTTTTGTAATTCCATAAAAAGAACCCGCCAATATCGCTGTTAAAGTGGGGAATTCCGCAAAGTGAAATATTTAGTCCGCCCGAGATTTGGTTGCGCAAGGCATCCCACGAAGCCGTTACATCGCCCGACCAGGTATTGGCGCCGTAGCGTTGCTGGCCGGCAAAAGCCGAACGGGTAAGGATGAATACACGTTTATCGGACGTAACAGCACGCTGATTATTATAAACGCCGCCCACGCTCATGAGTGGGTATGCATTACGCACCTTGCGGAAGGAACCCAAATAGGTTTTATTGTCGAGGTCTTCTGGTTTGAAATCCAGATGATCAGGTTCGGTCGAGTCCATCCACCAGCCATCCATACCCAGTTTAAAGAGGCCATTGTTCAGGTATTTCCAATAAATACTCCTGGCTTCAGGATGGAAAGCATCGTACACCCGAACGCCAGAAGGATAGTCTTTATTGGGTGGCCATTTTTCGGAGCCCGACTGAGGCCAGGTGCTGAAATTCATCAACATGCCTTTCTCTTCCAGCTCCTTGTATTGCTTGGTCATTGGCCCAAACGACGACCAAATTGAAATGATCATGTGGGCCTTTAGTTTATGGACATCATCGACCATTTTTTGTGGATTTCCAAAGCCAGGATTCAGGAATTCCATGGCATTCCACAGGTAATTGTTGCCCCAGTATTGCCAGTCC
>CAZSIK010000079.1:0-14904 GCA_964606515.1 uncultured Prolixibacteraceae bacterium | reverse complement strand
ATTCAGTAATTTAATTGTTAACAACTTTTTGATTTTCAACTCTTAATTCGCATAATTATTTTCCCGCTATGCCAAACAGAATCAAGATTTAGTAAAAAGAAGCTGTCTCAATAGTCGTTCCGTGGTCCTTCCATGCAAGTTTTTTCGTATCTATTTCCAATCAAACATGCTGCAAGTCATCTTTTCTGTCATTTTACCAACATAAATGCACCCATTTATATACACAAGAATAGCCCCATCCTATTGCTTCTGCCAATAAATATTCCTATTTTGCAGTCGCTAAGAGTTACTGTAATTAGTATTAACCATAAAAATTAGAATTATGAGAAAAATTTCTACCCTGTTATTGATCTTATGCATTGTTTTAGGTGCAAGTGCACAAAAGAAAGTGGGCTATTTCACAAAACAAAAAGACATGGATCCCTCGGCAGCTACTGTAAACGATGATCCTATCATTAAAATGCTGCAGGCAGATCAAAACATCGCCCTTACCGTGAATGTGGTTTCTGATGCCTCAGCAGCTGCTACTGCTGATTTTAGCTCTTATGATGCCATCGTGATCCAGGAATCGTTTGGCGGTGGTGATGGAATCCTACAACCAGCAGGAGCCTTGGCCCTTACCAAGTTAACCAAACCTACCGTGTACAACAAAACCTACGCCTTTAAAACCGGCCGTGCTTTAACAGCAGGTGGTTCTGCTGGTGGAGCCGAAACTGAAAGTGTGTATAAATTAGCTGTTCAGGCTGGAAAAAACACCCACGATCTCTTTAAAGGCATCACCTTAAGCAACAACGAGTTTGCTGTTGTCACAACAGGCACTACCGATGCCGGTGCCAACGATGGCACAAAATTTAAAGCACTCAACTATGCAAACAGTGTTGAGCTTTCAGATGCCAATACCTTGTTGGCCATACCCTCGGGCATTACAGCCACACCTACGATCAGTGTGAATGATATCCCTGCCAATACAACCGTTGGTGGAGAAAAAGTTCCAGCAAGAATGATTGCCATGGGGATGAACTTTGGGGCCATCTGCGCAACCGGAGGCAAAAACCTCACTACCGAAGGTCTTACCTTGTGGAGAAATGCCATTTATATTGCAGCCGGACTTACCGTTCCTTCTACCCCAGCCTCGGCTAAAGTTGATAAAATCAACAACATTTCGTTTTACCGCGATGGAAACAACATTCAGGTTAATTTCGGAATCAGCCAAAAAGCCGATGTTTCGGTTTATAACATTGCCGGTAAATTGGTGAGCAAAAATGCAGTTAATGGCACATCAACCCGTATCAGCCTGCAAAGCCAGCCCAAAGGTGTTTATATTGTCAGTGTAAACGGGAATCAGGTTCGCGGAACACAAAAATTCATTGTTCGCTAATCAATCAATTCAAATACAATAAAGTAAGCCCGGCTTCAAGTCGGGCTTTTTTTATGCAAAGAAAAGATAGGCAACAAAAATGGCAGCCAAAAATCCAAACAAGTCGGCAATCAGTCCACAAGCCAAGGCATGGCGTGTTTTCCTAATTCCTATTGAACCGAAATATACAGCCAGAACAAAAAAGGTAGTGTCGGTCGAACCTTGGAAGGTACAAGCCAGGCGGCCAATAAACGAGTCTGCACCGTGGTTGGTCATCGCATCGATCATCAAGCCCCGGGCTCCACTCCCGCTAAGTGGTTTCATGAAAGCAACCGGCAGGGCATCGACAAATTGGGTATCGACACCCAAAGCAGCAAAACTCCACCTAAATCCTTCCATCAGGTAATCCATTGCCCCTGAAGCTCTAAAAACACCAATAGCAACAAGAATCGCTACCAAATAAGGAATAATTTTTATTGCCACCTGAAAACCTTCCTGGGCCCCTTCGATAAACGATTCGTATACGTTCACCTTTTTACGCATGGCAAGCACGATAAACCCGGCAATTACCGAGAAAAGCGTAACCCCGCTGGCTACATTCGACACGATGGTAACCTGTTCCTGTCCCAAAGTAGAAAAATACCAGATGATGGCAAGGATGAACAAGGTCATCCCCCCAAGCCATGACAAGACTACACGGTTGAACAAATTGATCTTCTGAAAAATCGAAACACTGATCAAACCGGCAAGGGTCGAAAAAAAGGTAGCAATCAGCAAGGGAATAAACACATCGGTAGGGTTTATTGCCCCAAGTTGGGCACGGTACACCATGATTGAAACAGGGATCAAGGTTAATCCCGAAGTGTTCAATACCATAAACATAATTTGGGCATTCGAAGCTGTATCCTTGCTGGGGTTCACTTCCTGCATTTCTTTCATCGCTTTCAGCCCCATGGGCGTAGCAGCATTGTCGAGCCCCAGCATGTTGGCCGCGATATTCAGGGTAATGGACCCGTATGCAGGGTGTGATCGGCCCAGTTCAGGAAAAAGCTTTTGAAAAAACGGGCCTATCAACCTCGAAATGATCTGAACAATTCCCCCTTTTTCACCTACCTTCATGATGCCCATCCACAGGGTTAAAACTCCGGTCAGGCCTAACGATATTTCAAAACCGGTTTTGGCGGTATCGAAGGTCGATTGTATGATGGTGGAAAATATCTGATAATCCTGAAAAAACACCAGCTTAACCAAGGCCACGATAAAGGCTATCAGAAAGAAAAAGATCCAAACGTAATTGAGTGCCATTGTTTCTATGCGATTTAGTAGGTAATTGACTCTCCTCGCACCAAAACTAACAAAATTTCACATTATTTAAGTGATCACAACATTTCTGTATCCCCCATCGACTTATCTTTGATCCTGATTTTCAATTTCCGGATATGAATAAGTTGTATCACTTTGTTTTACTATCGGTTTTTGCCCTGGCATTAGTCCCGGTTTCGGCCCAATCGCCCTTCAGAGCTTCCATATCGATGGGGGTATCGAAACCACTCAATCCCTTCTCAAACAACGATTTGAATGCCATAGATGCAGGGTTTGCCCGACAGGGTTTCGTACTCAATATCGATGGAGATTATTTTCTGCACAAGCGTTTCGCTTTATCGGGGCGCTTACTTGTAAGTACCCATCCCATCGATGAGTCGGCCTACAATACCAAACTCGACCAGGATGTAGAAGCCTATAAGCCCGACAGTGCCCGGAACATCATTTATAACGCGGGAAACTGGCTTGGAATTTCCCCAATGGTGGGCGCGAAATACAACTATCCTCTGATCCTAAACCGGGCCTGGATTGAAGCCGGACTCTTTACTGGCATCCAGTTTACCTCGGTTCCCGATCAGTACATGATGGTCGACGATGAAGTCAAAAAAAGAATGGTCATCAGTGAAAACCTTGAACGGAGTGATATCTCGTTTCCAATTGTAGCAGAAGGTGGATTAAGGGTTAAAATCAACGAGCTAACCCAGTTGAACATGAAATTGTCATACTATCAGTCGAAAGCCGAATATACCCATGTTAGCTACCTTAGCGATTACAATGGAGCACAAATTGGGGAACGCATCAAGGAAACCCATCAGGAAATCCCGATTAAAAACATTCAGTTTTCAGTTGGATTAACTTATTTGTTTGATAAATAGCCCCTTCAATTTTCAATAATTCCCATCTTTTTCATCATGAAACTGGCATTCATCACATGGGTGATGCCGGGTTTCAGGGTATAATCGAAAATCATTTCGTTATCGGTGATGCCAATTTCAAAACATTGGTTTTTTAATTGCCTGGGATATTGAGTTTCCAATTCAGTTAGTTTTAGGTCGTGGGTAGCAATGATGGCAGGCGTTTTCAGGCTGATCAGTTTTTCAATCAGTTTGGTCGATCCATAGAGTTTATCGGCCGAGTTGGTCCCTTTCAGCATTTCATCGAGTAAGACCAGGAGGGTGCGGCCTTGTTCCAGTTCATCCAACATTTGTTTAAGCCTTTTCAGCTCGGCAAAGAAATACGATTCATCATCGAACAGCGAGTCGGTGGTACGCATGTTCGAAAAAACGGTAACCGGAGTAAAAACCAACCTGGTGGCACAAACAGGTGCGCCAGCCATCCCCAACACCATGTTGACCCCGATGGTCCTTAGAAAAGTACTTTTCCCACTCATATTGGCGCCGGTGATAATGATGGTCTTTTGTTCATTTTCAATAAGGAAGTGATTCAGGACCCTTTTCCCGGATTTAATCAGTGGATGACCCAAATCAATCCCTTCAAAATAAAACTCACCCGATTGAAGCAAAGGGTAAGCAAACCGGGGGTGGTTAAACGCATAATTGGCCAACGAATTGGCTGCATCGTAAAAAGCAAGGGTATTGAACCAAACCGGGAAATTGTTGCTGTTTTTACGATACCAGGCAACGTAACGAAAAGAACACCAAACGTCCCAGCAAAATACAAGGTTCAACACCAGGCCAACCAAAATATTGTTCCGGTTGTCGAATGCCGCAGCCAGGCGCGAGAGTTGGTTTATTTGGCGGGAAGGTTTCCCAAACTTACAAAGTTCTTCTAATTTTTGTCGGGCTTCATCGCTGGTCCAATGCCGATCTTCAATCAAGCGGAACATCATCTTCATGTTTTCGAGTACCCTTAGCTGTCGGCTCATCCTCAACGAAACTTCCTTTATCAAACTTAGGTGAAAGAACCAAAACAGGCCTTGCAAAATTGAAGCGATAATGAACCAACCCATTTCCCCACTGTAAATCCAGAACGAAAGGCACCACAATGAAAAAAGCACCAGGACTCCAATGGCAAACGGGGTTAATCTCCCAAACCACAACCGGCCTTCAATTTTGGGGCTGAATTCTTTGAGGGATATCGAGCTCCCCTCCTGGCTGCTTAAAGTTCCGTAAACCGAATATTCTTGTCTCCAATCGATTGCAGGATTTAGCTCAGCAATAAGTTGTTGTCGGTTCATTATGGATTGTATGCCGGGCAGGGGATCTTTCAGCCAGCCCGACAGCACTTCCTTACCATGTGGCGTGGTCGTACGGTTTAAATATTGAAACAGTGAACCCTTCCCGAAAAGGTCAAGGTCGTAAGAATTAAAATGATCGGGATCGATGTATTCTTTTCCGTCATCGAAATGGGAAAACTGATGGTTTGCGGCTTTGGCCTCATCTTCATTCAGAACAGCCAGTTGTTTGATAAACTTCGAGCGTTGGCTCATCACTTGATAAAAGCGCACCAACACGATGAATAAAAACAGCGAAAACACCAGAAGGAAGTACAACCAAGTCCTGTTTTCAGTCAATAAAAAATAAACAGAAACCAAGACCACAACAAAAAAGGCTAATCTGAGCAACGACAATAAGAAAAGCTTTCGGGATATTTTCCGTAACAAATCCTTATTCTGGACTGCCCGTTCACTGTAAAACGAAGATAAATTCTCGGGCATGAGGTTATATTACTATTTCGTGTTTAACCATCAGATAGGAAAAAATCAACAGAACCATCCACATAAAGGTTAACGACCACCCGATCAACCGTATCTGGTTAAGGTTCCAAACCCCGTTTTTGGCAATTTCTTTTTTAAAAAATCGGGTATCGGAAAAAATAAGGATCTTAAAAACCGACCAGCCTAAAAGAGCGCCCATGATGCCCCCGCAAACTACGTCGAGTGGAAAATGCACCCCGACGTAAATTCGGGAATAGGCGGTAAATAAAGCCCAAACCAACATGATCAAGGCAATGCTTTTACTTTTGCTAAGTTTCGCAACAAATACAGTTAGAGCAAAAGCGTTTGCCGCATGGGCCGAAACGAAACCAAAATTCCCTCCCTGACCAAGAAAAGTGTTGTGTACCAATCCATCGAGCGAGGGATCGTGGCTTGGCCGCAAACGTGCTATATTAATTTTCAGGAAGTTAGAAAACTGATCGGATAAGGTAATGGTAAGAATTAGGGCTACAATTATCAAAACTGCCTGGGCCCGGTGTTGTTTAATGATTACAAACAACAAAACGAGGTAGAAAGGCACCCAAAACTCCTTCGATCCAAATAAGGAAAAGAACGAATCGAAAAAAGGATGGTTCATCCCGTTCAGCAACAGAAAAAATTCTTTATCGATATGGATAATCCAATCCCACATGATGAATTTACAGCTGCTTGTTCTCGTTAAGAATGGCCCACAACCGGTCTTTTAATTTATCAATGTTTTTGCCGGTTACTGACGAGATAAACAAGTGCGGGACACTTCCCAGCTCCCTGCTGATTTCATTGGCCAATTCCTCATCAAGAAAATCGGATTTGGAAATTACCAGGAACCTTTCCTTATCGAGTAGTTCAGGATTGTATTGCTCAAGTTCGTTCAACAAGATTTTGTATTCGCCGAGATGGTCCTTGCTGTCGGCCGGGACCAGGAATAGCAATACCGGGTTCCGTTCAATGTGCCTTAGAAACCGGATACCCAGGCCTTTTCCCTGGTGTGCCCCTTCGATGATCCCCGGGATATCGGCCATAACAAACGAGCGGTTGTCGCGATACCCCACGATACCTAAATTCGGAGTTAAGGTTGTAAAAGGGTAATCGGCAATTTTGGGCTTTGCCGCCGAAACCACCGACAAAAGAGTCGATTTGCCTGCATTGGGGAAACCCACCAGGCCCACATCGGCCAGGATCTTTAACTCGAGAATACACCATGCCTCCTGGAATGGTTCACCAGGTTGAGCATAACGGGGAGCCTGGTTCGTAGCCGACTTGAAATGGGTATTGCCCAGTCCTCCCCTGCCCCCTTTCATTATAATTTGTGTTTCTCCGTCTTGAGTTATCTCGAAAAGGAATTCGCCGGTTTCAGCATTTTTAGCTACCGTTCCCAAGGGGACATCCAACACAATGTCTTCTCCATCAGCACCAAAGCTGCACTGTCTTCCTCCCGATTCACCATGCCCGGCATAGATGTGTTTTCGGAACTTCAAGTGCAGAAGGGTCCACATTTGTGAATTTCCTTTCAGGATTACATGGCCTCCACGGCCGCCATCGCCGCCATCGGGGCCACCACGAGGTTCAAATTTTTCCCTGCGCATGTGCCTTGAACCAGGACCACCATTCCCCGACCGGCATAATATCTTTACATAATCAACAAAATTGCTTTCCGACATAATTCTTTGTTTCGAAGCTGCAAAGGTACAAATTAACCATTAAAACAACGAAAATGATCGGATTACCTTAATTTTGATTATTTTCGTATAACAATCAGCCTATTTCAAATTTTGCCAACAAACCTTTGCAATGATTGAAATAACAAGAAAAATGAACCGTTTTTGGCTAATTATTATAGCCATTTCGTTCTTTCTATTGTTGGCAATTAATTTTGCTTATTTTCTTGGATTCAAATCGTTATCGGTTGTAAGTCCGGCTCAGATAAAAATGGTCAATGCAGTTGCCGACTTCAGTAATTACTCCTTTTTTAAAAACTCAAAGCTTAAAGGTGAAACCTATTTTTATTGGGAAAAATTGCTTAGTCCTGCTCATTTCCAGGATTCAGTACCCATACCCGATGCCATTGCACAAATCCCAGGAATATGGAACAACATCGAGGTAAGGGGAAAAAAGATTGGTTCAAATGGATACGGAACGTACTTTTTTAAAATCATCACCCCCGATAACGAACTTTATGCCATTACCATCAAAGAATTCGACTGTGCCTACCGCTTATGGGCCAATAACGAGGAAGTTACGGCAGGTACCATAGGAACCAATAAAAAGGAAATGAAACCCAACTGGAAACGGAACACAATTTATTTTCAACCCATTAACAATGAAGTACGGGTAATTATTCAGGTTTCCAATTTTCATCATCGAAAAGGAGGGGCTGAAGACATGATGGTATTCGGAAGGTCTGAAAAAATTATTTATTACAAATATGCCCAATTGGGGATTACACTTTTGCTTTTTGGGGTATTGCTGGTTATGTTCATGTATCATCTCTTGCTTTTTATCAACAGGCAAAACGACCTTTCCTTGATCCTTTTCAGTGCAATTTGCCTTGTTTTTTCAATCCGGTTGTTAACCACGGGCGAAAAACTCATCTTCGAGCTCTTTCCCGATTTCAACTGGTATCTTGCAATTAAGCTGGAATACCTTTCCTACAAACTGGCAGCTCCCCTTAGTTTAGGTTTTATTTATGTGTTTTACCCCAATGAAGTATCCAAAAGAATTTTGAAAGGATTAATCTTGCTTACCTCACTTTTTTGCCTGTTGGTAATTTTTTCCCCAGTAATGGTGTTTTCATACACGCCAGTCTATTTCCAACTGATTATTATAGCTACTGCAATATATTCATTGTTTGTATTATTTAAAGCCATGCTGCACAAGAGGCCGCAATCGTTCCTTTTCTTCTTTGGCTTTTTCACCTTTATATTGATCGTGATCAACGATATTTTGTATTACAACAAAATGGCCGATACCGACTTTCTCTTTCCCTTCGGGATTTTCATCCTTACTTTTACCCAAGCCACAGTCATTTCATTAAAATCTTCACAGGCTTTCCGAGAAGCAGAATTGTACAAAGCCGAACTCGAGGAATACAACAAGTCGTTGGAAAAGAAAGTCAGAAAGCGTACGGTCCAGATTGAAAACGCTAACCTTGAACTTGAAAAACAGGCGAAGGAACTTCAGGAAGTCAACAAGCAGTTAAATGAGCTGAATCAATTTAAAGAAAACATGACAGGGATGATCGTTCACGACCTGAAGAATCCTTTAAATATTGTACTAAATTATTCAAACGAGGAAAAGGTATTATTTGCTGCCCGGCAAATGCTGAATCTGGTGCACAATATCCTTGATGTTCAACGCCACGAACAAAGCGAAATGATCATCGAACGCAAACCCATCAGCGTAAAAAAACTGGTTGGCCATGCCCTGGTGCAGGTTGGTTATTTGTTTACCGAACGAAACATCAACCTCGACAACAGTTCCCACGACAACATCATCGTCGAAGTCGACCATAACATTATGGTTAGGGTTTTGGTCAACCTCCTGTCGAATGCAGTAAAATACTCACCCCGGCAGGGTACCATCGGGATCTTTTCGGAAATGGACGGAACTAAAGTTAAAATAGAGGTTAGCGATCAGGGGCCGGGAATTTCTGAGGATAAAAGGAAAATTATTTTTCAAAAGTTTGGACAGGTAACCAAACAAAAAACGGGAGAAATGGAGTCGACGGGTCTCGGTTTGGCATTCTGTAAAATGGCAGTCGAAGCACACCACGGTACCATTGGGTTCGACTCGGAAGAAGGAAAAGGATCTACCTTTTGGTTTACAATTGAAGCCAGGGAGGAAAAAAGAAAAACAAAGAGCAACACTCATCTTTTTGAGGAAAGTAATACCAGGTTAGCACAACCCAAAGATAATCTTACACCAGGAGACAGAGAAACATTGAGGCCAGTTATAAAGGAATTGGAAAACCTTAGGGTTTATGAGGTCACTAAAATCAAGAGCGAACTCAATATACTGTTGAAGATAAGTACTCCAGGTATTTCCTTATGGCTTGAAAAAATGAACCAGGTAATATGGACCGGCGATCAGGAAGGGTATAAGCGCTTACTTGCCCTGGCAAAACAGGAATCCATTGGCTAAAGCCGGAGGACCAGGGAAAAGGGTGTGCCACCCCAACCGTCCGCGAACCATGCCCGGCATGAAAAACAAAATTTCATTCGGACGGAGCCGTAAAAATTAGGGTTATCGTCTGGGGAAAAATGGCGGGCATTGGAGGGTTTCTTCAATAAATATAATACCACTATAAAAACTTTGGAATTAATTATTTCTGCACAACCATTAAGCAAATCTTTCTGGTATTGCCACCATAATATCGCCGCTATGCGGCTTTGCTGTCTGGCGATTGTATTCTTTTACTACCATAATACCGCCGTCATGCGGCTCTATTTCGCCTTTTATCTTACGTCTTATAATCCCATTGACCAATGACTTTTTTCTCTTTATATCCCATTTTTTACCGAGACACCCAAACAGGTGTCCTGAAAATCACATGCAATTGATTATCTGCATATTAATAAAATACAACAAAGAAAGTGTCAAAGTCAGGAAAACTGAAGAAGGATTTATTTGCCTGGATATCTACCCTCTAGCAAAAGACATATCCCTCACTGCGTAATTTATTACAGCATTATGCAAATAATAATGAATGAAACAAATTACAATTACATACCCTTATCAAGATTCCTATATTCCGGCTATTGGGGTGGGATCTCCCAATAACTATTAACTGTTTCCTTTTCTTCCTGAATTTTATCGAAGAAAACACAAATACTTGCTGAATGCCCAAATGCCCGTACTGCCTGTCCTGATACCCTGTCTTGCCTCTTATTTACCAATGACCATTGACTTTTTCCTTTTCCAATTTCACCATCTGATCCACAATCTTTGCCGAGGCCAGGCACAGCGGGATACCTCCTCCAGGATGAACACTGCCCCCCACGAAATAAAGGTTATTATATTTCCGGCTGAAATTGGGGTGCCTGAGAAAGGCCGAAAGCACCGAATTGGAACTGTGCCCGTACAAAGCCCCATGGTACGAAGAGGTTTTTCTTTCAATATCGAAGGGAGTAAGTCGATTTTCATAAACTATTTGATCAGCTATGTCATAGCCGAGCATCCCTTCCATTTTCTTCAGAATGGCTGCCTTAACCCTTATAGATTCTTCCTCCCAGTTTTGCCCCACATTCTCGGAGGCATTCACCATCACGAACCAGTTTTCACAGCCCGCCGGGGCATCAGTAGGAACTATTTTCTTGCTAATGAAGATATAGACCGTGGGATCATCGCTGATCCTTTTCTCCCGGAACAATGCCTTGAATTCGCCCCGGTAATCGCCCGAAAACAAGATGTTGTGAAGTTCCAGGTTGGTTTCACGCCCTACTCCCCAGTAAAAAATCAAAGCCGAAGAGGAGCGCTCCCTTCGCACAAGCTTGTTCAACCGGGCACGATCGGGCAGCAACTGGCTGTAAAATGTAGAGATATCGGTATTGTTGATCACCAGATCGGTTTCGAATGTCCCCGATGAAGTGTTCACAGCACAAACCTTTTTGCCCTTTGTTTCAAGCCGGTTAACATGGGTATTGGTATGGAACACCACCCCCATTTCATCGGCAAGCGTTTCAAGGGCCTGCACGATTGAATACATCCCCTTTTCAGGGAAAAAAGCCCCCTTGTTGTGTTCCAGGTGGGCGATCATGTTCAGGGTGGCAGGGGCACGGAAGGGATCACTCCCGTTATAAGTGGCATAGCGGTCGAACAATTGCACCAGGTTAGGATTGGTAAACGACTTTGAATTCCGGTAGTGCATCGAAACAAAGGCATCGAGGCGGTGAAGCGCTTTCAGGCTTTTCTGCCCGGCAGGCCCCAGGTAATTCGAAACCTTATGTATTGAATTGAACAGGAAGAAATCGCTTGTATGCCGGTACAGAAAAGATTGACGGCGCAGGTAAGCACGTACCTTATCGCCCTTGTCCCCCGTTTTTTCCACTTCAGCAATGAATTGTTCCTTGTCGCTGTATGCATTTAACGTGGTTCCGTCGGGAAAAAAGTAGCGACAAGTGGTATCCAAAGGAAGAACCTTCAGGTAGTCGGATAGGTTCTTCCCGGCCAACGAAAACAATTCCTCAACCATTTCGGGCAAGGTGAAAAGCGAAGGGCCCATGTCGAAACGGAAACCCTGGCATTCCAGGCTGGCCATCTTACCCCCTACCTTGCTGTTCTGCTCGAACAAATGCACTTCATATCCTTTTGCTGCCAACCTGATTGCTGACGCTAAGCCAGCAATTCCACCACCAATGACCGAAGCTCTTTTCATTTGTTGAAGTTTTTTTTGTGTTTATTTAAACAAATATCAAACATTTCCCCAGCATATTCGGTTTATTTGAATAATTTCGTTCAGCAGTTTCAAATTTATCATTAAATTGATCACCAAAGCAGGGTAATGGCACAAAAAACAGCAATAATAATTGGCGCAGGCCTGGGAGGATTGGCAACCGCTTTAAGGTTAAGCACACTGGGTTTTAAGGTCAGTATTGTCGAAAAGAACACACAGGCAGGCGGACGTTTGAACCTTCTTGAAAAAGACGGTTTTCGTTTCGATCTGGGGCCTACTTTTTTCAGCATGAGTTACGAATTCGACGAATTGGTCCGCAGTACCGGCATCGATTATCCCTTCGAATTCATCGAACTCGACACGCTTTTTTCGGTCAATATCGATGGGCATCCAAAGCAATTCACTGTCTATAAAGACATCGACCGGTTGGCGGCCCAGTTTGAAGGCATAGAACCAGATTTCAAACAAAAAATGGAACGGCACCTAAATAAAACTGCGCAACTTTTTCACGATACGCAAAACAAAATCATCCACCGAAATTTCAATTCATTAGGCGGCTACCTCGCGCAATTGGTCACCGTACCCATGAGGCACAGTCCGCTGCTTTTCAAAACCTTGTGGCAGGAGCTCTGTTCCAGCTTCGAATCGAAAGAAGCCCGGATGATTTTCTCATTGGTAGGCTTTTTCCTCGGGGCCACCCCTTTCGATACCCCTGCGGTGTATTCGCTACTGAATTATATTGAACTGAAACACGATGGCTACCATAATGTGCGAGGGGGAATGTACCAGGTTGTGGAAGGGATGGTGAACGTACTGAAAAGCAAAGGAGTACAATTTCATTTCGATACCGAAATCGTCCAGGCCGAAACCAGTGGCAAACAGCTTTCTGCCTTCATCGATCAATATGGTAAGGCATGGAAAGCCGATTGTTACGTGGTCAATTCCGATGCAGCCTGGTTCAGGGGGAAAGTGCTCCGGCGCGAAAGGTATAGCGATGAAAAATTGGACAGGATGAAGTGGACCATGGCCCCGCTTACCATTTACTTGGGAGTTAAGGGTAAACTCGACAACTTACAGCACCACAATTATTTCCTCGGAAACAATTTCGACCAATACGCGAAAGGGATTTTCAAGAACCAGGTTTCGTTCCAGAAACCCTATTACTATGTAAACGTGCAATCGAAAAACAATCCCTCATACGCACCCCAAGGCCACGAAGCGCTGTTTGTCCTTTGCCCCTCGCCCGATTTGCGGTTCAAAGCCGATTGGGCCGACAGTGAGCAGATCGCCCGGAACATTATCGACGACCTTTCGGCACGGAGCGGATACGACCTCAACCCGATGATCGTGAGCAAAACCATCCTAACCCCCGAACATTGGGGAAGGATGTTCAACCTTTACAAGGGAAGCGGGTTGGGCCTGGCCCACGACCTGAACCAAATTGCCTGGTTCAGGCCACACAACCACGACGAACAATTTAAGAATGTGTATTATACCGGGGCTTCTACCCTACCCGGCACCGGTTTGCCCATGGCGATTATCAGTTCAAAATTAACCACAGAACGAATCAAAAACGATTATGGAAAAGTTTCGTAAAAACAACCTCAACTGCAGTAAGCTGACCACCCAAAGGTACAGCACTTCGTTTTCGCTCGGGGTGAGGATGCTCGACAAGCAATACCGCGACCCTATTTACAGCATCTACGGATTTGTGCGTTATGCCGACGAGATTGTTGATACTTTTTTTGGCTTTAACCGTTCCGAATTGCTCAGCGAATTTCGTCACGACACCTTCAAGGCCATCGAAAGGGGAATCAGCATGAACCCGATCCTCGACAGTTTTCAGAACACGGTAAATCAATGCCACATTGACCACAGTTTGATTGAAGCTTTTCTTGACAGCATGGAAATGGACCTGAATTACGAGGTTTACAACCACGACCAGCTTAAACGCTATATATACGGATCGGCAGAAGTAGTTGGCCTGATGTGCCTCAAGGTTTTCTATGTTAATGAAGATGAACGCTATGAATCGTTAAAATACCCTGCCCGCAAGTTAGGAGAAGCCTTCCAAAAGGTAAACTTTTTGCGCGATGCCCAGGACGACTACCTCAACAAAGGCCGTATTTATTTCAAGAACATCGATTTCGGCGATTTTACCCCCGAAGCCAAGAAGAGCATAGAAAAAGAAATCCAGTTCGATTTCGACGAGGCATTTAAAGGAATAGTTGAATTGAAGCCCCAGATTAGGTTAGGGGTTTATTTAGCTTACCGGTATTATCTAAACCTGTTTCAGAAAATAAAAGATGCCGATCCACAAGCAATATTGAAGAAAAGGTTCAGGGTCTCGAATTCAAAGAAAGGGATTTTAATGGTTAAAGCCACTTTGAGGAACGCGGTGGGGGTTTTTTAAGTGGCTGTTTCATCTTAAAAGGTAGCCCCTCATCAATAAGGCAACGGCAATACCCAAAATAGCTCCTGCAAATACTTCTGAACGACTGTGACCTAAAAGTTCTTTCAGTTTTTCGTTCTTGAACTTTTTATCGAAGGCCATGGTGAAGAAATCGGTTAGTTCGTTAATCACCCCGGCGTGTTGTCCTGCAGCTTTTCTAACCCCGGAAGCATCGTACATAACAACAATTGAAAAAACTGTACTGATGGCAAAGATCACGCTATGAAGGCCTTCGGTAATGGCAACCGATGAAGTTAAAGCCACCACCGACGAAGTATGGGAACTGGGCATTCCACCTGTCTCCCAAAAACGCTTCCAGTTCAGGCGTTTTTCAATAATCAGAGAACTGAACAATTTATAAACCTGGGCAACAATCATCGAAACCAAAGTTACGTCAAGCCATTTATTATTAAGAATTATTCCCGATTCCATTCTTCATTATATTGGATGACGCCAAAATTACAAGATTTAACTAAAAATCGGTTAACAAGTATTTACTAAATGATTACAAAGAAGCTAAAAAAACGGTTTTACCTAAAAAAAACTCGAACTTTCAATCCTTTTAGAGTCCTTTTTATGGCTAATTTTTAACTTCGCACAACGATAACATGATAAATGGACTCTAAAAAGATCATTTTCCCTGCTGAGTGGCACCCACAATACGC
>CAZSIK010000078.1:0-15016 GCA_964606515.1 uncultured Prolixibacteraceae bacterium | reverse complement strand
AAAGGATGCTGTTGCCAATGAGAATTCCCGCAGCGCCAGCCACAATAATGGCAAAAATCTCGAGTGTTCCGTGTATCCATATCGTGGCCAAAGAATCGAGCAGAAAACCTTCCCTTTCCAAAAACGATTGAAAGGTGCCCAGCGTCACCCCGTTCCTGAGCAGGATATACCCGGCGCCTATCGGGGTGAGCAGCCCAAAGGCAAAGGCATAAAACGAAACCTTGATGTTGTTGATGGTGATCCCCAGGAACATATCGACCTGGTTCATTTTTTTATACACGGCCAAAGGATCGCCTTTCTCAATATTGTCGAGAGTCATGTTCACGTAGGAGTCGCCCATGATGATCCGTACAAAGCCCTTATCAAACTGGTCGGAAAGGATACCGATCAATAGTGAAACCATGAAGATAGTAAAAGAAACCCAAAATGCTTTTCTTGACCGGTAGAACAACAAGGGAAACTCATACAGCCAAAAAGAAGCAATCCGCTTTTTATTGTTGGGGCGGTTCCTGTTGATTTGTTGGTGTGCCTGTTGTGCCAATTGATTCAGGTAGGCAACGGTGCGTGTTTCAGGAAAATAGGTCCGGGCGTAGGCCAGGTCGTCGGTGAGCTGGATGAAAAGATCACTGAGCAGATCGGAAGATACAGCTTGTTTATCAGAAAGAAGGGCTTCAAAATTTTCCCATCTTCGCAGGTTTTGTTGTCGGAATTGGATCTCGTTCATTGCTAACAAACAAATGATTTTATCTTTGTAAAATCCTTGCATAAAGATAGTATTTAATTGTAGTAAACAAAATATTCGATGGATATCTTAAAGATTGATTCTTCCCGGAACATCGACATTGAAGAATCGGTTGGCAGCGTAGGCGAACGCATCGTTGCCGCCCTGATCGACCTCGTGTTGATAACCGTTTTCCTCATCGTGTTTACCATCGTGATGGGTTTGGTATTTCAAAATGGGAAAGGCCACACATTATGGATCCTCAGTGTTTTACCTGTTTTATTTTACACATTAATCAGCGAATGGATGATGAACGGGCAAACCTGGGGCAAGAAAATAATGAAACTTAAAGTGGTGAAAACCGATGGTACTCCGGTTTCCTTTTCAGGATATTTTTTACGTTGGGTGCTTGGACTTATCGAAATCTGGACCTTTTTCGGGTCTTTGGCCCTGGCCACAATCATCGTCAACCGGAAAGGCCAACGCCTGGGCGATCTTGCCGCGGGCACTTCAGTGATCAGGCTTAGAACCGATCGAATCAGCGCGAAATCGTTTTTCTCGCTCCCTGAAAATTATTCTTTGGTTTTTCCTGAGTCGAAGAATCTGTCGATCAGCGACATATACACTATCGAAGAAGTCCTTGATTTATTGAAGAAGGCCGATTACAATCCCCAGGCCACGGCCATCGCGAGAAAAGCCAGGGAAATACTCGAAAAGAAATTGGGCATTCAATCGGGTTTGCATAACATTGGCTTCTTCGAAACCCTTTTGAACGATTATTATTTTCTGAATAGCAAATGAAGACATAATTGCTTACTGGTCGGGAGACTCTTTTTTCCTTTCTTCGCGCCGGGCTTCGCGTTCCAGTTGGTCTTTTTCGTAGGCGTTCACGATATCGCGGACCAGTTTGTGCCTAACGATGTCCTTTTCATCGAATTTCACCATCGAAATATCTTCAATACCTTTTAAAATCCGCATGGCCTGGATTAAGCCCGAATCGCTGCGGCGGGGAAGGTCGATCTGGGTTTCGTCGCCGGTAACGATGAATTTGGTATTCAAGCCCATGCGGGTAAGGAACATTTTCATCTGATTGATCGTGGCATTTTGGGCCTCGTCGAGGATCACGAAGGCATTGCTCAGGGTCCGCCCACGCATAAAGGCCAATGGGGCAATTTCGATCACCTTGTCTTTGATGAATTCCTCGAGTTTCTTTGGGGGGATCATGTCGCCCAGGGCATCGTAAAGGGGTTGCAGATAGGGGTCGATTTTTTCTTTTAAGTCGCCCGGCAGGAAACCAAGGCGTTCTCCGGCTTCTACTGCCGGGCGGCTCAGGATAATCTTTCTGATCTCGCGGTTTTTAAGCGCTTTAACTGCCAGGGCAATGGCTGTATACGTTTTGCCCGTACCGGCAGGGCCAACAGCAAAAATCAAGTCGTTTTTTTCGGTAGCTTCCACCAGCCTTCTCTGGTTTGGGGTCCTGGCCCGTATGGGGCGGCCCGTGTTTCCGAAAACCAAAATATCGGTATTCTCAGGATTTTCGCCATCGGCCACCGGGATATCGGTTAAAATCTGAATGATGACTTTTTCGGGCAGAAGGTTAAATTTATGAAATTGTTCGGCGAGTTCCTCCATCTTGCCCTCAAAACGAAGGGTTTCCTCTTCCGATCCGCGGGCTTTGATAATATCGCCACGGGCTACTACTTTTAACTTGGGAAAGTAGGAGCGAATCAGATCGAGCTTGGAGTTATTGGCCCCGTAAAATTCAAGGGGATCAACTCCATCGAGATGGATCGTTTTTTCGAACATCATGAAACCTTTGCCTTATAAGTCAATTAAATTCAACCACATGTCCTGATGCGGTGACTTCGATCACCTGAACAAAAAAGATGGTTGTCAATTTAGTGTCGACCGCAATGTTGGCCACTGCACGTGCTGAACCGGTAAGATTCGCTTTCTTATACATTTCGCTTTTTGCCTTTTCAACCAAAGCCGATTTGCCCAGGCCACCCAAGCCAAACACATAGGTGCAACTCGATTTCCCGGTTATGTAGTCGATTACTTTATAGTTGTTCTGCGACAACTGTACCATGGTGACATTGTTGTTGAAGTTGTTGCTTAATCCACTATGGAAGGCACAGCCCGACAACAAGAAAACAGAAACTACTAGGATCACTAATACATTTTTCATTTGATTTCATTTTTGGTTTTAAAATTCAAACATAATTCAAAACATTGAAGCTGCAAAAGAAAAAAAGATTCTTTATTTTTTTCACCATGAATCATGAATTGAGTAAACAAAGATTCTATTTCAGCTTTATTTGTCATGCTGTTCTTCATCTTTATCGATCAATTCGGTTTGCAGACGCACTGAATCTTCGTGGATCAATTGGAACAGTATTTTGATAAAAACCGGGTCAAGGTTGAGTTTTTCAGCAACATCTACCCTGTTTTTCATCATCTTCGTCCAACGGTCGATCTGAAGGGCCATCACGTTGTTGTTCCGTTTGTATGCCGCAATTTGTTTTACAATTTCTACCCTGGCCGAGAGCAATTCCATTAATTCCGTATCGAGGGCGTCGATTCTGCCACGCAACTGGTCGAGCTTGTTTCCGTATTCGGTATCGCTCGAACTCTCTTGCCTTACAACCAGGCGGGAAAGAAGGGCTGAGAGATCGGCCGGGGTGAACTGTTGTTCCTTGTCGCTTAAGGCGCAAGAGGGATCAATGTGAGATTCGATCATCAGCCCATCGAAACCCATGTCGTAAGCCTTTTGCGAAAGTTCCCAGATGTATTCGCGTTTTCCGGCCATGTGGCTTGGATCGCAAATTATGGGAAGATTAGGAAGGGTACGGCGCAATTCAATATAGGTTTTCCAGCTTGGATAGTTGCGGTATTTGGTTTCCTGGAAGGGGGAAAACCCTCGGTGAATAGCCACCAACTTTTTGATTCCGACCCGGTTGAGCCGTTCCAGTGCACCCAGCCAAAGGGGTAGGTCTGGGTTCATCGGGTTTTTAACCATCACGATAGTATCGGTACCTTGTAGTACGTCGGCAATTTCCTGGATCACGAATGGGCTTCCTGTAGAGCGGGCCCCGATCCATAAAATATCGATGCCAGCTTTCAGGCATTCTTCGGTATGTTGGGCATTGGCCACTTCAGTGCCTACCGGTAAACCGGTTTCTTCTTTCACCTTTCTAAGCCATTCGAGCCCTACAGAACCAATTCCCTCGAATGAGCCCGGGCGGGTACGGGGTTTCCAGATTCCGCCACGATAGGCAAGTATGCGCTTGTCCCTTGCCAGTTCACGGGCTGTGGCCAGGGCCTGTTCTTCGGTTTCGAGGCTGCAAGGCCCTGCAATCAAAAGCGGGCCATTGGCTTGAGGCAGCCAGCTTTTTATCGGTAATACATCCAATTCTATTCCCATATCATTCAATTTTTATTGTTTATCTCGTGTAGAGTTTTGTATTCTTTTCTTCTTTTCGGATGAGTTCTTTTGATTCTCCGTTAAGTACATCCCTCATGCGGTTGGCATTATGCATCAGCGTGTACAAATGGTTTTCCTCGGTTTCGATCAGTCCATGGCGGAATTCTTCAAGATGCTTGATGAACACCTCGAGCGATTCGAGTACATACGGAAGGTTTTGTTTGAAGATGGGTCCCCACATCTCGGGTGAGCTTTTTGCAAGGCGAACAGTAGACTGAAATCCACCGCTGGCCAGGTCGAAGATAATTTTTCGGTCGTTACAGGCCAATACTGCATTGGCAAGGGCAAAAGCGGCAATGTGGGGCAGGTGCGAAACATGGGCGGTGGTGTGGTCCTGCTCGTCGGCAGTCATGTAAGCAATGTCCATTCCTAAAGTGTGGTACATTTTCTCTATAAGAGCCAAGTGCTGAGGTCGGCATTTTTGTTGGTCGCACAAAATACAGATTTTTCCTGTAAATAATCCTTCCAACGCTGCGTCGGGACCTGAGTTTTCGGTACCCGACATGGGGTGGGCCGGAACATAATTTCCTCTACAGGGGTGATTTTCAACTGTGTCGCAAATCATTTTCTTAGTCGAACCTACATCGGTAACCGATGCCGATGCATCAATATTGTCTAGAATGCGGGGCAAAACCGATATCATTTTATCCACAGGGATGGCCGCAATTACAATATCGGCTTCCCGGCATGCTTCCTCAAATGGGGCGCTGCGGTCGGCCAAACCCAGTTCAAGGGCCCGGCGCAGGTGGGTCGTATTGTTATCAACACCAATTATTTCGGTTGCAAAACCCGATTTCCGCAAGTCAAGTGCCATCGACCCACCAATCAAACCTAAACCTACAATCGTAATCTTCATCTTGTTTGTTTCTAATTCAAAATAAAAAAAGGGTCCCGAACTTTCGGAACCCTATAAACAGTATCTTTTATTTCGACAATACTTATCTACACGATTCCGATTTGGGACCGAAGTAAAAATAAAAGTAATAATAAGTATTGCCTGAATGATTCATCTTAATATCAATTAATGATGCAAATATACTTCTAAAAATGAAAAAACAACAAACCCCCATTTCTTTTACAAGAAAAACTTAAAACCAAATTTCTTTTTTTTAAAAAATTAAGTGGGTCTGCTTGGCTAATGTTTTGAAATATAAAAAATTGTATATTTCTTTATGAAACTTTTCTTTGTTTATAATAGCTTAATACAGTCTCCATGAAAATTACCTATCCATTAACAATGAGTACTATTGTTCTGTTAATCTCGATATCTTGCCAGCCAAATGCACAACAAACCTTCGAGGTGGAGGGCATGGACCTTAATATTGCCCCTTCGGCCGATTTCGACAATTATGCCAATGGAGGCTGGAAAATAAAGAATCTCTTACCAGCCGACAAAGCCCGTTATGGCACCTTCGACAAATTGCGCGATGAAGCTGAAAAACAACTTCAAAGCCTCTTCGAAAAAGTATCATCGGTAGAACATGAGCCTGGGAGCATAGGCCAAAAAATTGCCGACTTCTATCATTCCGGAATGGACTCGGCTTCAATCGATACATTGGGCGCCGGCCCAATACTGCCTCTTTTAGCGAAAATTGAAGCCATCGCCACCACCAAAGAAGTACAGGAAGCAATTGCTGAAGCACATACCTCGGGCAACGGGATTTTATTTTCGTTTTATGGCTCGGCCGACCGAAAAAACAGTGATTGGGTGATTGCCCAGCTTTCCCAAGGGGGACTTGGGCTTTCCGACCGCGATTATTATTTGAATTCCGACAAGCGGTCGGTCGAAATCAGAAAAGAATACCTGAATCACATTTCGAGAATGTTTCAACTGACTGGCGACGATAGCCTCACCGCAGAAAATAAAGCGCAAAGGGTGATGGTATTGGAAACCCGTCTGGCATCGGCTTCGATGACCCGACTTGAGCGACGCGATCCTCACAAAACTTACAACAAAATGAATGTTAGTGGTTTGATCGAAATTGCCCCGGCTTTCGATTGGAACGGATATTTTACCCAAATTGGTTTGCCCGAACCAGGCGATATCAACGTAGGTATGCCTGACTTTTTTAAGGAAGTGAATACCATGATCGATGATCTTTCTTTGGAAGATTGGAAAACCTATCTGAGTTGGAATACAATAAGTTCAGCTGCTCCCTATCTTTCCTCGGCCTTCGTCGACGAAAATTTCCGTTTCTACGGGAAGGTGATGCAGGGACAGGAAGAAAACCGGGTTCGCTGGAAAAGGATTCAGGGAATTGTAAACGGCTCGCTTAGCGAGGCCATCGGGCAGTTGTACGTGGCCAAATATTTTCCTCCCAAAGCCAAGAAAAAAATGTTGAAACTGGTCGGAAACCTGCGCATTTCGCTGGGCAAACGCATCGATAGCCTGGAATGGATGAGTGGGGAAACCAAGTTAAAAGCCCGGGAAAAACTGGCCAACATGAACGTAAAAATTGGATACCCCGACCAGTGGCGCGATTATTCGAACCTTGAAATTGTGAAAGGTTCTTATTACGAAAATGTGCTCCGTGCCCGTAAATTCAATACAGAATACAACCGGGGGAAAATCAACAAGCCGGTCGACAAGGGTGAATGGTTCATGTCGCCCCAAACAGTGAATGCTTATTATAGCTCCTCGATGAACGAGATTGTTTTTCCTGCAGCGATTCTTCAGCCGCCTTTTTTCTATCTCGATGCCGACGATGCATTGAATTACGGGGCAATAGGGGTGGTGATCGGACATGAGATGACCCATGGCTTTGATGACCAGGGGCGGAAATACGATGCAAACGGGAACCTGAACAATTGGTGGACCGAAGATGACAGTAAACGGTTTGAGGAACGAACCCAGGTTTTGGTCGACCAATACAACGAGTTTCCCATACTCGATTCCTTATATGCCGATGGCAAGCTTACCTTGGGTGAAAACATTGCCGATCTTGGCGGACTGAATATCTCCTATCAAGCCTTCCAGGAAGGAGGAAAAAAAACAAAACCGATCGAAGGTTTTACGTCCGAGCAACGATTTTTCCTTTCGTATGCCCGAATTTGGGCCAACAACACCCGCGAGCGTGAACTGCAACGCTTGACCAAAGAAGATGTCCATTCCATTGGGCGCTGGAGGGTTATGGGCCCGCTGCGGAACATGCCCGAATTTCATGAGGCATTTTCAATTCAGCCCGGAAGTTTTATGTACCTGGAGGAAAATTTAAAGGCATCGATTTGGTAATCTGTTTTTTGCATCAACAACCATCCATCCGTTTGTAATTTTGACTTTTACCTTGTTGAAGTTAATAAAACAATTTCATTATTATTTGATTCGGTTCAGATGATTCACTAAACTGTTTGTTTACAGTTCTTTCTTCTTTTTGAAAATGGTTTGAAGAAAGATTACAATTCCTGCTCCGAACACAATGCCTGAGAAAAAATCGATGAATAGAATCTCGGGTTGGGCCTTGCTTAATAATTGTATGATTATAGCTGAACCCATTAATAAAACCGAAATAATAATTGTCTTTGTCCTGCTCATAACTTGCCTTTTTTTTATTTTATAAACTCTCTGAAAGAATAGGATCTGCAAATATTATCATAAAAAAATTGTTCATCAAAATTTATTTATAAATACTTCATGTGAAATTCCCTTATTTGTAACATTTTGACCTTTGCACAGATAAGAGAAGGGATTCAAGTAGCCAACTGCTGTTGGTTTTGAATAAGATGTCGTCAGGTTAAAACGTATATTTTGCCGATAAAATTGAATGGTCTGCCGATTGAGGATCCTTTAGATCAGTCCTGAGTGTTTTTTTTGGAGAAGTTTTTAGCCATGAACACAAACTTTTTTTCGTTTCGATGATGAATGCTGCAAATTTACAAACAGGAAATGATCGCTTGCCTGCGTTCTTTACCCACTTCCCTTATTGTCTCAATTACGATAATGAAAAAAAAGGAACCTTTTATTCCCGGCTCGACGATTTCTCACACTTGGTAATCCTGAAAGGGTTGACCGTTTTTCTCGACGACATCAGGGCTTTCAGGGAATCGCCTGCTTACCAGAACGACTACCTGTCGCAAAGCCATGAGGAAAATTTGCTCGACCTGTTGATAATTGGTTTGTTCTGCAAAGAATACCGGAATCAATATGGTGCTTTATCGGTATTTAAAGCATTTGTATTCAAGCAACTGATTAGGTTTAGGTCGGTTAACGGCCCAATGAAAGCAACAATCGATACGCTTAGGGGTAAATTGGCTTCCTTGTGGTTGAGAAAAACCCAAAACAAAATGAGCGAACCCATCTCATTTTCGCTCGATGGTTTGCTTGTTTGGCTCGATGCTACCGGCGATTTTCCTCACGAGGTAAAAAGAATGGAAATTTGGAACAGCTATTTTAAAACCTTGCAGTCGGACAAGTACAATGATCTTTCGGACCGGATTTTCAATTTTGCAGATTGGTTTAACAAAGAAGCTACTGTTCAGCTAGGAAAATTTACTACAGGAGTAAGGTGCTTTCTTGAGCAACATGAAAAATTGTATATTGGACGTGAAGATTATTTTTTTACCGGAAGGCTTGAAAACGCCTACTACTTGAATATGGTTGGTGCAGCAATAATGAACCGGTGTTTAAAGCCGCAATTCAACAAAACAAAGCAGAAAATCGTGATGTTGCCTTCGTGCATGATAAAAAACAAAGATTGTAAGGCAAAGCAGCAAGGCCTCGTTTCGATATGCCGGCATTGCACTGCCGATTGCCCGGTTTCGATCACTACTCTTGCCCTGCAAAATGAAAAGGTCAGTACCATTATTATCGAACATTCTTCTGATTTTTCGAAATCGCTGAAAGAATGGTCCGACCAATCCCATACTGGCTTAATTGGCACTGCGTGTGTGTTGAATTTATTGGAAGGAGGTTTCGAAATGAAAAAAAACAACATTCCTTCACAATGCATTTTTCTTGATCACAGTTGCTGCCAAAAGCATTGGGGAATTAAAGACGAGCCTTCACGGATAAATGAAACCCAATTGCTTAAGATTATTAAAGACTGATAGATCGGGTAGGATGAAAAATCTTGTCAAGCAATTCTATAAAAGCAGAAATTTAACATCATGCTAATCTCGTTGGATTGTTTTCCAACTTCTCATTTATTTGTTCGTGATCAGGATCTTTGCCGAAACCTCATTCCTGCCTGCTATGATACGCATAAGATAAATTCCTGCAGGATAACCCGTGAGGTTTACTTTTAGCAACCTTGTTCCCACAGGATTATCGATTCTTTTTACCACCTTGCCATTGAAATCCGAAATTTCAAGTCTTGAACGGGTTTCAATTGTTTTGGAAAGGATGACCTCGATATTTTCAGATGCCGGATTGGGAAACGCGTTGAAGTAAAATGGATTTTCATTGTCACTGGTTTCAGCAGGATCATATTCAACTGAATTGGATGGCAATGAACGGCATCCCTCCCATTCGCGTATGGCATAAAAAATTCCTTTTCCCGAAGGAAGATAATATTGTCCACTTGCCCCTTTTACGATATCATGATCCCAAAACCATCGTATTCCCTGATTATCGTTGGCCCTGATTACTCCAAAATTGAGCTGGATGCTGGGGGGGGCAGGTGTTTGTTTTATGGTAAGCGGCAAGGTGGCCTGCAAAGTACCGAAGCAACCGGTTTCAATACTTACCATAACATGGCCTGATTGTGCCCCTTTACCAAAATTTACCGATATTGAATGGCCTAGACCCGATCCCGTGGCTCCTTCGGGCAAAGTCCAATGATAAGCGATAGCATTTGTTGCATTTTTTAGTTCGTAAACCGTTCCGGTTTGCCCGGAACAGACCTGGGTATCGCCCGAAATCTGTATCTTTTCTGGTTCTTTTTTGCAAGCGAATTCAGCCTTTAAGGTCCTTTCTTTCGAAACTTTGAATGAATAGCTGCTTTCTGTTGAAACCAATCTTTCGTTTTCAAACCACCCCAAAAAATCGTAGCTAAAATTTGCTTCAGCCTTAAGGGTGCAGGTTTCCCCAAAGTTGAACCGGCCTCCTCCCTGGTTGAGAAGGCCCTTGTCGGGATTTGCAGAGGCAACGATATCGAAATTCAGACGTTCAATTTTAAGCGGCACGAAGGCCTCGTTATTGGTTTCGTCGGGTTCATAAACCTGATTCAAATAATCGGCAACAAAGAAAAGATAATATTTACCCCCAAGTAAGGCTGAATCAGTAGCTAACAAGACTAGTTCAGTATATTGGCCAGCCGCTGTTTCACTATGATTGCTTTTCTTTTGACCCATCAGCATATCATGATTGGGATTGAATATGCTGTCGGCCGATAACCAGAAACTGGTAGGAATTTCTTCATTGTTCGTTTTTTGAATTACATCATCCAGGCTCAGCGAGTATTGAACCGTTATTGAATCGCCTGCAATATAGTTCGTGTTGCCAGTATTTGCTGCAACGATTGAAATGTCGTACTGAGGAAGATTCCCTGAACATGCAATGAGTTGTTCCTTGGTTTCTTTTCTAAGCAAAGGCAAAAGCTCATAAGAAATATTTCCCGGACAAATAGTGGCCGTTTTCACATCACGGTGGCCAATGATTCTTGGAAGATAGAGCTTCTTCTCTCCTGCCTGGTCGATAATTTCTGCCTTGCTTGTTGGATCGAATCCCCTCGTTTGAAACCACCAGGCCAACAGACGCTCCAGGTTGAGTAGTTGAGTCTCAGTAACGGGTATTGAATCGGTATTACCCAACAGGCATATCCCAATTGACTGGCCGTTCGATGATCCGGCATGAGAACCTTTTACATCGGTATGAAGCAAGTCGTAATTATGCCGCCCCTGATAAATTAGTCCCTTCTTGTCGATGAGAAAATTGTAGCCAATATCAGCCCATCCGTTCGAGTACACATGATAGTTCCAGTAACTTCGTACGATGGTTGTTCCATCGGCATAACGGTTTGGAGAACCTCCATGATGGATGATTACATGGCTGGCTTGAACAGGAACAGGCTGATAAACCGGAACCGGACAATCGGGATAAGAGCCACACCATCCTTCGCGGGTGATGATTTCAGGTAAGGCACAGCCTTGTTTCGAATCGGGCCAAAATGAAAGCGCTTTGTTTTTGGTCCTTTCGCGGTCTTCTTTTTCAATTCCGACAAGATCAAGTCTCACCTGGCTGAGGGTTATATCTTCAGGCACAATGAGTTGAAATTCACACTCACTATGTCCAACAGAATCCATAATGAAGAGTACATCACTCCAAAAAAGCCTCGATGGCGTATCATCTGGCCCTAATTTTCCTGATGAACTGATCCATTCAGTCCATTTGTTTTTGTGCGAACGGGTCCGGTACCGGATAAGGAAATCGCTGGATTCGATTTGGTAATCAATGGTTTCCCATCCTATTGCCATGAAAGAAAAATCAATGGGAGCAGCAATTGAAAAAGAATAAACCCCTTGTTTTACGGGAACGTTGTTTTTGCTCCAGTAAATGGTTAATGAGGGGGCATTTCGTTGTTCAGTTCTATCTTCGACCAATGAAGGAAGGGGAATGCTTTGCACGGCAGTAGTTTTGAACTGACCCGTTGGTTTTGCTTCAGAAAAGAAAAAGCAGAAAAAAAAGAAAAGAACTAGCCCCCTCTTTTTACTTAGAAATGAAGTTTTCGGCATGGGAAAATTATCTGTTTCTAAAATCATCATGATCGATAACAATGTTTTTTAAATATACTTTAAAACAAGGAACAATAAAACGAAAATATGCTTTTCGGAAGGATAAAAAATCCGGGCATATTATTCCTTTTTGTTCATGTTGAATCAAAAATTTCAAAATCCGTTACCATTGAAAGTTCTAAATGTTTAATTTTATTCAGTTTTTGCAAACAAAAAATCATTAATATAAAAAAATATGCGCTGGCAAGGACGAAGACAAAGCTCGAACGTGGAAGACCGAAGGGGAATGAGTACTTCAAAAAAAGTGGGACTTGGAGGGGGAATAGGAACTATAATTATCGCAATAATAGTTCTCTTTTTGGGAGGCGATCCTTCCCAACTTTTGTATATGTTGCAGGATGGGGGTAGTCAATCGGCTGTAAGCCAGGACGACAGTTACGCCCCCACGCAACAGCAGGATGAAATGGCCAGCTTTGTTTCGGTTGTATTAGCCGATACGGAAGATGTATGGAATTCAATTTTCAAACAAGCTGACATGGAATATCGTGAGCCGAAACTGGTTCTTTTTCGTTCGGCTGTGGAATCGGCTTGCGGTTATGCCCAATCGGCCACCGGGCCTTTTTACTGTCCGGGTGATGAGAAAGTGTATATTGACCTCGATTTTCTGGATCAACTGCAACGGAAACTTGGCGCTGAGGGCGATTTTGCTGTAGCCTACATTATTGCCCACGAAATAGGACATCATGTTCAGAATCTTACCGGCACCCTGCAAAAGTATCATCAGTCCAAACAAGGGATGTCGCAGAAAAAAGCCAATGCACTTGAGGTGAAAGTGGAATTGCAGGCCGATTTTTACGCCGGAATTTGGGCTCATTACGCCCAGAAAACAAAAAACATACTCGAAGAAGGCGATGTTGAAGAGGCCATTAATGCCGCCCAGGCTGTGGGAGACGACCGTCTGCAAAAACAATCGCAAGGATACGTGGTACCCGATTCGTTCACCCATGGCACCTCCGAGCAACGCATGAAATCCTTTCTAACAGGGTTCAAATCGGGCGACCTGTCACTTGGAAGCATCTGATCTAAGAATATCAAAACTAGATTTGGTGAAAAAATGCGTCGGCTAACCAGGCTAACCGACGCATAAATAATTGAAAGCTAAAATAATAAGATTAACTAATTTCGATTATTCCAAACCAAATCCCTTGGAATAATCTTCATCAGGCAAATATCGTTACCCATTTTTATACTTTTGAGCAACTCAACATCCACTTTACAGCCGAAAGCTTTTTCGAACAGCACTTTGCTGTAGCCTGTGGTACATTGGCACCAGGTACTGGTTTCAAGCTTATCGACCCGGGCCAGCATGGGGCAAGGGCAAAACGGGAATTGCAGGTACAATTCCCCATCTTTTGACGAGAGCCCGGCAGCATGTGCCCGCTCGTTGTTGGCAAACTCTTCGATACTGCTCGCTCCCTCCATCAGTTCCTGCACCAGTTTTAGCTTTTCATCCATGGCATAGCCGCATTGGCAGTTCATACGGATGTTTTTAACAGTTTGCGGGTCGAAGCGCTGTTCCAAGCGCCACATGGTGTTTTTAACCCATGTGGGATCGCTTTCTGCAGTCTGGATATTATTTCCATAAACAACCTCGGTTGCAGCTTCGTCGTTGCTTTCATTTTTAACTGCTTTGTATACTGCTTGTTCTTGAATTTTCCGAATGTCAAACATCATTTTAAATTTTTAAATTGAGAAATATGCATTACACAATAATTTGTGAAATAAACAATTGTGTTCTGTAATAAGTATAAACAAAATGAAACCCATTCAGAAAAAATTTTCCGAAGGCACCAAAATTAACCTGTGGTTTCGGGAGGCTAATTAAACAGTAAGTATCAGTTTGAAAATGGTTTTCAAAATAGAGTTGTTTTGAATTGGGTACAAATGTAAAAAAATGTTTTCAATAATAAATAATCAATCGAATTACTCCCTGATCTACTGTATTTTTTTCCTTTAATTCATCATATCCGCATGTGTATTAAAAGCGTTATCTTCGCGATAACAATTTTCTAACGCAATGGATATCAAATCACTTAAATCGGAAATCTACCGTAAGCTCGACGAGCTGGATGAAGAGCGACTCCAGGTTGTGAATTAAATGGTAACGGCACACCTGAAGCAAATCGATGAAGATGAGCAGTGGGATACACTCTCCGATGAGGATAAGGCGGCCATTGAAGAGGGGCTTCAACAAATTGAAAGGGGGGAGATTTATACCCATGAAGAAGTAATGGAAAGAATCCAATGAAAATTCGGGATCTAAAATGCCATTTTTTTTTCATTACTCTCCAAAGGCATCTGACGAGTTTGAAAGGATAATTCATTACGTTATGGATCAGTTTGGTATAGCCGTAGCAGAGAAAGTTAAACGTAGCTACAATCAGACTCTTCAGCAAATTGCAATCAACCCGTCACAATTCCCCTAATTCAACAAAAGAAAGAAAACTCGCAAATGTGTCATCAGCCCACAAACAACACTATACTATCGGCTTGACGAGAATGTGATGAATCTGCTCAGCTTTCGAAGTAATTTTATGAACCCTGAAACAAAACATTTGTAAACAAAAGCCCCACCATCTTCCGACAACGGGGCTTGGATATTTTATCTAATTTTTAACTTTCCCAAAGTTTTAAACTTTGGGAAAGTTAGATTCTTTAAAACAGATGGAATTACTCTCCGTAAATCTCCAACAAGATTTCCATGATCTTCTTACCGGCAGTGGCTACGCTTGAGCCGGGGCCGAAGATAGCAGCAACGCCTGCATCGTAAAGATATTGGTAGTCCTGGGCTGGGATTACACCACCGGCAATAACGATGATGTCTTCGCGACCCAATTTCTTCAATTCTTCGATTACCGATGGAACAAGGGTTTTGTGTCCTGCTGCCAACGATGAAACGCCCAATACATGCACGTCGTTTTCAACGGCTTGTTTGGCACTTTCTTCTGGTGTTTGGAACAATGGCCCCATGTCTACATCGAAGCCAAGGTCGGCATAACCTGTGGCTACTACTTTCGCGCCGCGGTCGTGTCCGTCCTGACCCATTTTGGCAATCATGATACGTGGCTGACGGCCTTCCAATT
>CAZSIK010000077.1:0-15131 GCA_964606515.1 uncultured Prolixibacteraceae bacterium | reverse complement strand
GGGTTCGAAGTTTTTGCTTTCTTAATATTATGGATCACCCTTCCCGGCATGGCACCGATGTAAGTCTTTCTATGGCCGCGAATTTCGGCTTCGTCGTGCAGGCCACCCAGACTCATCCGCACATAATTACGGCCCAAGGCACGGGCAATCGATTTCCCCAGGGAAGTTTTTCCCACACCCGGGGGGCCATAAAGGCAAAGGATGGGTGACTTCATATCGTTTTTCAATTTTAAAACGGCAAGATGTTCCAGGATCCTTTCCTTCACGGTATCCAAACCATAGTGGTCTTCTTCAAGAACCTGTTCGGCATGTTTCAGGTCAAAATTATCTTCTGAATACTCATTCCAGGGAAGATCGAGTAAAGTCTGGATATAAGTATGTTGAATCGAGTATTCCCCGGCAGCCGGGTTCAGTTTATTCAGTTTATCCAATTCTTTTTCGAAATAATCGGCGATTTCCTTTGACCATTTTTTATCCTTTGCCTTTTCTTTCAGGTCGTTGATTTCCTTTTCAACCGGATTCCCACCCAATTCATTCTGGATGGTTTTCATTTGCTGATGCAAAAGGTATTCGCGTTGTTGCTGATCGATATCTGTTTTTACCTTGGTCTGGATGTCTTTTTTGAGTTCCAACATCTGCAACTCACGCACCAGGTAAGAAATGGCCTGAATGCCCCTGTCCCTTAAATGGTCGATTTCCAATAATCCTTGTTTTTCCCCGACTTTCAGGTCGGCATTGGAACAGATAAAATTGATCAGGAAGATTGGATTTTCGATATTCCTGACAGCAAAAGTAGCCTCGGGGGGCATGTTGCTCGAATGTTTTGCAATTTTTATGGCAATATCTTTCAACGATTCCACAATCGCGACAAATTCAGGCGAATTATCAGAGGGTTGCACATCGGGAAGTTGGTTGATATAGGCTGTGATGTAAGGGTCTTCAGCAACAAAATGATTGATTTTGAACCGTTGCTTTCCTTGGATAATCACGGTGGTGCTCCCATCGGGCATTTCGAGAATTTTCAATATTTTGGCAACCGTCCCCACCTGAAACAGATCAGTTTGTGCCGGTTCGTCGATATCGGGGTCTTTTTGGGCTATGGTACCCAACAACATATCCTTACGGTAAACTTCACGAATCAGCTTTAACGATTTTGGCCGGCCTACCGAAATGGGCAAAACCACACCAGGAAACAATACCGTGTTCCTAAGCGGCAATAATGACAGGGTTGAGGGCAGATCTTCTATTTTTAGTTCCTCGTCGCCCCCATCGGAAATAATGGGGATGAATTCAGCATCATCTGTGCCCATTCGACTAAAAATAAATTTGTTGTTATCTCTGAGATGATCGGTAGCCATATACTATTCTTATGTTTATGCTGACAATATGTCGCAGTTTAAAAAAATCAAAAATGAAAGCTTGGTGTTGCAATCGATATGCCAAATAAAAAAATGCAGTTTTCTGCTTGGTCTATCCGGCATAATAACATTCCTTGAAGGGACTTGTTCAGAACTTAGGAATTTAAGCTTCAATAAATTATCCAATATTTAGTTCTATCGAAGATCAGGTTCATTTTCTGACCAGGTTAAGATACGAGTAGTGAAAATTGTTTTGCTCATCGAAATGGTCTTCTCGTTCCAATTCCAGCCACTCGGCATAATCAATTTCAGGGAAAAAAGTATCGGCATCAAAATCTTGATGAACCAAGGTAAGATAAAGTTTCCCGGCCATCGGATAAAACTGTCTGTAAATCATTCCTCCACCGATAATGAAAGCTTCTTCTTCGTTTTTCACTAGAGCAAGAGCTTCATCGATCGAAGTTACGGTTTCGCTGCCTTCGAAAGAATCTCCAGACACATCGGAGATGACAATGTTGCGCCGGTTCTTTAATGGTCCGCCCGGCAGAGACAGCAAGGTATTCCGGCCCATGATCACCGGTTTACCCGATGTAATTTTTTTAAACCTTTTCAGATCGTTGGGAAGATGGAATAACAGATCGTTGTTTTTTCCAATCGCGAAATTTTGGGCGATGGCCACAATAATCGAGATATTTTGATATACCATAACTAATTCATTACATAACATATAAGATCAAACTGCCACTTCACCCTTAATATGGGGATGGGCCTGATAACCGGTCAATTCAAAATCGTTGTAGTGAAAATCGAAAATACTTTTCACCTCGGGGTTAATTATCATTTTGGGCAAGGGATAGGGTTCGCGGCTCAATTGCATCTTAACCTGTTCGAGATGATTGGTGTAAATATGCAAATCGCCAAAGGTATGCACAAAATCGCCGGGGACAAGGCCGGTTACCTGAGCCATCATCATGGTCAAGAGGGCATAGGAAGCGATGTTGAAAGGAACCCCGAGAAATGAATCGGCACTACGTTGATACAACTGGCACGAAAGCCGCCCGTTAGCAACATAGAATTGAAAGAAGGCATGGCAGGGAGGCAGGTTCATATTGGGAAGATCGGCCACATTCCAGGCACTCACGATAATCCGTCGCGAGTCAGGATTGTTCTTTATCGCTTCGACTGCTTCACTGATCTGATCGACAGAGCCTCCATTGTAATTGGGCCACGACCTCCATTGGTACCCGTAAATATGGCCAAGGTTTCCGTTTTCATCGGCCCATTCGTTCCAAATTCGTACCCCATTGTCTACCAAGTATTTTGTATTGGTATCTCCGTTCAGGAACCATAAAAGTTCATGGATGATTGATTTCAGGTGAAGCTTTTTTGTGGTTACCAAAGGAAAACCTTCGTCAAGATTGAACCGCATCTGGTACCCGAAGGTTGAAATGGTACCAGTACCTGTTCGATCTTCTTTGTGAGTACCTTGTGTAAGGATGTGTTGTAACAGGTCGAGATATTGTTTCATTGTATAAAGTGCATAAGTAAATCGTGTTTACCCCATGATCATCCCGATAATTGTTGCTGAAAGTAGCGAGGAGAGGGTCCCGGCCCAGAGTGCTTTCATCCCGTACTTTGACAGCAGGGTTCTTTTATTGGGTGCCAGGGAGCCTATACCACCAATTTGAATTCCGATGGAGGCAAAATTGGCAAAACCACAAAGGATATAAGTAGCCATGATTACCGACTTTTGGCTAAAAAAAGCTCCGGCTGTTTTTAATTCAGTCAGGCTGATATAACCTATAAATTCGGTCATGATTAATTTTTCACCAAGCAATTGCCCCACCAAAGCTATATCCTTTAACGGGACGCCAATCAGCCACATTACAGGGGCGAACACGTACCCCAGAATGAATTGGAGCGATAATGAATCGAACTGGCCTCCCGAGATCCGGGCAATCGATTCGTTCAGTCCCCCGATCATCCCAACTTTCCCAAGAATAAAATTGAACATGGCGATAAAAGCAATGAAGGCCAACAACATGCCAGCAACATTCACCGCTAGTTTTATACCCTCGGTGGTTCCAGTGGTTACAGCTTCAAGTGGATTGTCACCAAACTTCTCTTTTGACACCTCGACAACTTTATCCACTTTTCCCTGCGGGGGAACAATCATCTTAGAAAATATTACCGCCCCCGGTGCCGCCAAAACCGAAGCTGTAATGAGGTGTTTGGCAAACTCGAGCCTAAGCGCCGGATCGCCCCCTCCCAACATGGCAATATAAGCAGCCAACACACCACCGGCCATAGTAGCCATACCTCCTGTCATCACCATTAAAATTTCGGAATTGCTCATTCTTGAAAGATAAGCTTTGATCATCAAAGGAGATTCGGTTTGACCCAGGAAGATATTTCCGGCAACCGAAAGTGCTTCGGCACCCGAAAGCCCCATTAACCTTGAAAACACATAGGCTAATCCTTTTACTACCACTTGAATGATCCCAAAATAAAACAACAAGCTGGTTAGGGCTGAAAAAAAGATGATGGTGGGCAGAACTTGAAAGGCAAACACATATCCATACTTATCGATATCGAGAAAGCCCTCAAAAAGAAAATTGGTCCCGGCTTTTGTAAAATCGAGGATGACTACAAAAATTTTCCCAAAAAACTCGAAGATCCATCGTACAGCCCCGAAATTCAATATACTTATCGCTAACAAAATTTGAAAGATAAGGGCAAATAGTATGTTTTTCCATTGAATGGCTTTCCTGTTGCTGCTCAACAGCCAGCCTAACAACAGAAGTACAGCCATCCCCAACACCCCACGCAAGATTGCCATGAAGTTAAATTCCCAGCTTTGGGCCTGGTTCAATAGAAGTACCGATTTGTCGAGTACCTGTTGCGTGGTATCTGCCTGGATTAAAGCGGAAGGGGCTATTGTTGAAGCGGAATCGGGCACAACAATTTGAGCAGAAACAGATAAGTGGTACAACAAGGCAATAGAAAACAGTATTGAAACAAAAAATATTCTCATAAAATTTGATTTTAAGGCTTGCTCCTGATTGGATTAGTTTCCCCCTTTTCGTTTTGATATTTCATCGCGGATTTCAGAAGCCATCTCATAGCGTTCATGTTTCACCGCATCGGACAGCATTTCTTCCAGTTCTTCGACCGTGTACACATCATATTTTCCTTTTCCCATCGAAAAAGGAAGATCTTCCTCATCGGTTTCGGTCAGGTCGTCGGCCACTTCGATCACGATACCGGCTTTTCGAAGAATATCGTCGGTGGTATAAATAGGGCAGCGAAACCGTAAAGCCAGGGCAACCGCATCGGAAGTTCTCGAATCAATGGCAATTCGGATCCCGCTTTGTTCGCAAATCAATTCAGAATAGAATATCCCTTCTTCGAGTTTATAAATCACAACTTCGGCCAGTTCAATCTGAAAAGCTTTCGAGAGGTTTTTAAAAAGGTCGTGGGTAAGTGGCCGGGGGGGATGAAGGCCTTCGAGCTGAATGGCGATCGATTGGGCTTCAACGGGTCCGATAATAATGGGGATGCGCCTGTCGCCATTCTCCTCGGCCAATACAAGCGCGTAAGCTCCACTTTGTGTCTGGCTGACCGAAAGCCCTAATACATTCAATTTTATTTTATGCATAAGTACAAAACCTGTTTTGGGTACAGACAGGAAACAAAGATAAAAATAGTTTTTGCTTTAAGGGCCCTGAACTTTAAAAATCACTTAGCCCAAGAACAGGATCAAAAACAGGAATGGAGGGTACGCAGTATATTAATTGTTAGCGAATAAAGAAAATACCGTTCAAGATTTGGTAATCGTATAAAAATATCTACTTTTGCACTCCGAAATAATTCGAGCAGGCATTACAAGAAAAACCACTTATGGTTTTCGCCTGACGGAAGGAACAGTAAAACAACAACAATGTACGCAATTATTGAATTTGCAGGGCAGCAGTTTAAAGTAGAAAAAGATGCCAAATTGTTTGTCCACAGAACAGAAACCGCCGAAGGCGAAACATTTGAAATCGAAAAAGTATTGTTGATCGACAACGATGGGGCGGTTAAAGTAGGGGCTCCCTTAGTTGAAGGCGCAAAAGTGACTGCTAAAGTTCTCGAACACGTTAAAGGCGACAAAGTAATCGTGTTCAAGAAAAAACGGAGAAAAGGATACCGGGTTAAGAATGGCCATCGCCAATATTTAACCCAGATTCAGATTGAAGAAATTATTGGATAATAAAAAATTTAAGATACCATGGCTCACAAGAAAGGTGTAGGTAGTTCAAAGAACGGACGCGAATCGGAAAGCAAACGATTGGGCGTCAAAATTTTTGGCGGTCAAGTTGCAAAAGCTGGCAACATTTTGGTCCGTCAACGTGGTACAAAACATCATGCAGGTGAAAACGTTGGGATTGGTCGCGACCATACCCTTTTTGCCCTGACCGATGGAACTGTAGTTTTCCGTAAAAAGAAGAACGACAAATCGTTTGTTTCGGTTCAACCAAAAGTTGAAGCTTAATACAACCAGTCAAAAATATTGAAAAGGCTCTCCGGAAGGGGGGCTTTTTTTATATAAATTTTTGCATCATCACTTCATCAAGCCAGCCATTCATTCTTCGGGTCCAATGCTTTTTCACCCCTATAGTTTCGAAGCCGAGCTTCGAGAATAAGGCCAAACTGGCTTGATTGTCGGAACCCACGTTGACAAAAAGCTGGTACAGCCCCAGGTTTTCCCTAACATACCCGATAAAGAGCAAGAGCGCTTGCAGAGCGTAACCCTTGCGCCTGTTTTCCTGCGAAAAAATCACCACACCAAGTCCTGCACGCATGTGGTAGGGTTCAAAATCGAAAAGTTCAATTGTACCGATTGCTTGTTTCGCAGGGTCTTCAATCACCAACCGGAGCACTTTGCTTTCCCAAACATCCATGGTGGCGTTATTCAGGTAGTTGGCAAGAATGTAGCGCGAAACAGGGGCATAGGTGTTGCTCACCCGCCAAATGTCGGGTTGGTTTTCCCAATAATATAGCAATTCGATATCTTCAGGCTCAAGGGCGCGCAAAGTGATATTGCCATTCGTTAGATCATTCATTTTTGCCCCAATTTACGAAAAGCCTTCCAAATGATTTCGAGGTCAAATGCTATTTTATAATCGCGTGCATAGCTCATGTTCATCCTGTCGGCAAATTGAGGATCGGAGGAGGTAGTTTCGTCTAATTTTTCGGTACAGGGCAAGACTCCAGCTTTGATCACAGGCAATCCCAAGTAAATTTCAGAAGGAACATAACAGTAACCTATCCAACTTTTCCTACCCCAAAAAACCTTTAGGATATTGACCATTAAACCCGCTTTTTTCTCTACTCGCCAAATTGCAAATGGGATGGAGAAAAATAGCATTAAGGCCACCACCACGTCGAGTAGGCGTTTCTTACGGCGGTTTTGTTCAGTCGAAATGGCGTTTGCATTCAACACATAAAAGTCGCCGGAAGTGTCGATCGAATTGCTTCCTATGATTGAAATGCTCTGAGGCGGGGCAATTTTATATTCAAGTTTATAAGGGGTTAACGCCAGCATGGTTTTGATAACGAGCTGGGAAGAAAGGCTTTCGGAACAAAAAATCAATTCATCCAGCTCATTGATCCTGACAATCTCCTCAGCTTGGCCAAGTGTACCAATCGACTCATCGGACAGGAGTTCTGCGCCCGGCGAAATGCACCCTACCAAGTCGAATTTCACCCCGGTTTGTACAAGCATGGCTTTTACCCGGTTACACGATCGGGTATCGCCCACGATAGCCACTTTTTTAGGGGCTTGCCCACCTAACGAAAATTGTTTCCCTGGGAAAAAATGAAGCACAATACGGATCAGCAGGATCAAGACCGTCGACAACAAAGCGCCAAGCACAATGATGGCCCTTGAAAAACGAATGCTCTCGGGCAATAAGGAATACACGACCAGGATGATGAGTGTACCCCAGCCCATGCCCCTGAAAATTCGCAAAAGGGAAACCGGTTTCTCGTAGCCTCCTGAATAGTAAAGCGACAGCAACCAAACCACCAGATAGGCCGGGATGGCATATTTCAGCAAGTATTCGGGGTAGTAACCCGGTTCATAGCGCCAATGCTCCCAATAAGGAAAAAGAAAACGAAATCCAATGAACAAAATAATGAAATCGATGGCCGGCAACCAAATTCGTTTGATCAGGCGCGAAACGGCTGCCAACCCAGCCCTGAAATAAATTGCAAGATGTATAAAGAAGGAAAAAAGCCCCGCATAGCTTTTTGTAAAATGCTTGCGGGCAAAAATAATCATGGCATTGTAAAACATCTTGACATAGTTCAGGCTTCCTTTTTTTGTACTTTCACCTTTGTAATGAATGATGGTGGTGTTCGGGAAATAATAATTTTTGTAGCCTCCCTGGGTGATCCGGTACGAAAGGTCAATATCTTCGCCATACATAAAATAGTCTTCATCGAGCAGACCAACCCTGTCGAGGGTTTCCATGCGCAACAGCATAAAAGCGCCGGCAAGCACATCAATGGATTGGATTTGCGACGGATCAAGATAGCTCAAATGGTACTTTCCAAACCGTTTCGACTTGGGAAACATGGACGACAAGCCAAAGATTTTGTAAAAAGCCACCCAAGGAGTTGGCAAGCCCCTTTTCGATTCGGGTAGGAAATGCCCGCGGCCATCGATCATTTTCACCCCTAAACCTCCGGCATCGGGGTGGCTGTCCATGAAGGCAAGTACCTTTGTAAAGGTATCCTCTTCGACAACGGTATCGGGATTGAGCAAAAGGACGTATTCTCCACTGGCTTGTCTTACTGCTTGATTATTGGCCTTTGAGAATCCCATGTTTTGCTTGTTGGCAAGAAGTTTTACCCAGGGATATTTTTGCAAAACCATTCCATTCGATCCATCGACCGAATTGTTGTCGACCACGAAAACTTCGGCATCAATTCCCACCATCGCCTTCTCGACCGAATGAAGACATTGCTCGAGAAAATGCCGAACATTGTAATTAACGATAACAATCGACAACTTCATTTTTTTATCTCGTAATGATTAGAGCTTCCAGAACGATTTCTTTTCTTTTTTCTTATGAATGGGCTGGTCTTCATTGGGGTGTAACATCTGGAAAATTTCTCCCCACGAGGGCAGTCCGCCGATGTTGCGGTCGTCGATATAGTAATCGCAATCGATCTTGCGTCCCATCCCGTCAAAAAACACTTCATCAGGATGATTGGCGTTTACTGCATAAAATTCGATCCCGTTGTTTTTGCAAAACTCAACGGCTTCGTCGAGATATCTCCCTGTACGATAAGTCCAAAGAATCAACAAATGCCCTTTCTCCTGAAGCATTTTAAGGGTTTGAAAAGCGAATGGCCTGATTTTCCCAATCTCGGGGTATTTATGCTCGACGATGGTACCATCGAAGTCTACTGCTATCTTCATATTTTTTTAGATTATTGCTTTAACGATTCAGAGTATTTAGTGCGGTTAAGGATCGACCGTCCCAGGGTAATTTCATCGGCATATTCCAATTCTCCCCCTATTGAAACGCCACGAGCCAGGGTGGTAATTTTCACATTCAGGTCCTTCAGCTTTCGGTAGAGGTAAAAATTGGTAGTATCGCCTTCCATTGTAGTACTTAAAGCCAGGATCACTTCTTCGACCTCACCAGTTTTTACCCGATCGACCAGCGACCCTATCGTAAGGTCGGCCGGACCGATGCCGTCCATCGGGGAAATAATGCCCCCGAGCACATGATATAAGCCATTGAATTGATGGGTATTTTCGATCGACATAACATCCTTTATCGATTCCACCACGCAGACCAGCGATTGGTTTCTGGACGGATTGCTACAAATCACGCAGCGGTTGGTATCTGAGATGTTGTGACAAATGTCGCAATGTTTAACCTCCTTACGCAGTTGCGTGATTGACTGAGTGAATTCTTCAACTTCATCGACTTCACTCCGCAACAGATGCAACACAAGCCTCAGGGCTGTTTTGCGCCCAATACCGGGTAAGCCGGCAAATTGATCCACTGCATGTTCCAGCAATTTTGAAGAAAAACGTTCCTGTACCATAGTGAGCGAAAATATACCCAATTCCTTAGTAAGGCCAAAGATAGTAATAAAAATTACGGTTGACAGGAAAATAGCCCCTGTCAACCGTCATTATAAATACAGATAAACCTCATGAAGTGGCTTATCCACGTTTTAGCATCATTTTTTAAGCAAGTCCCTGATCTCGGCAAGAAGTTTTTCTTCGTTACTTGGCTCTGGTGCAACAGGAGCTGGTGCTTCTTCCTCCTTTTTCTTCATTTTGTTCATCCCTTTAACTACAAGGAAAATAGCAAAGGCCACAATCAGAAAATCGATAATGGTATTAATAAAAATTCCCAGGTTAAGGGTAACTTCCGGTGTAGCAATTTGACCTGCAGCATCGACCACCGCGTCTTTCAGCTTTACTTTAATGTCGGAAAAATCGATCCCTCCCACCAAGAGCCCAATCGGGGGCATGATCACATCATTCACGAAGGAAGATACAATCTTGCCAAAAGCGCCACCCAGTATAATACCGATTGCCATGTCGATTACATTGCCTCTCATGGCAAATGTTTTAAATTCTTTAATCATTCCCATAGTCTCAATTTTTTAAGTATTATGCCGCAAGTTAATTCTTTCTATATTTAATTCATAACAGTAGAAACGATTTTAGATCGATGATTTTTACCTTTCTTTTGGAATAGTAACGAGTTTTTTCTTTTTATCTTTCCCAAAGGAAAATCAAAGCTATGTCGAGAAATTATTTTTTCAGGATTAAAGAGTATTGGTTCAAACAATATTTCCTTTTTCAGGACAATACAAAAAGTGTTTTACGAACTGCTGCTCACGTTTCCGATCTTGTGTTGTTCCTATCGGGTTTGTCGTTTGTAATCTTGTTGATTATCCGTTTAGGCTTTTCAAAAGAAGATTTGATTTTCAACGAGTATAACCCAATAATCAGGTTGTTGTTTCTGGTTTCCTATATTTCAAAATACACACAGGAATTGATCCGGTTTTTTTCGAAAAAAAATTGGGCCCGCTGGCTCGAGGTGTTTTTCTTTGTTATTTTCACCCTGATCATGGCGGCCAATTATTTGCCCGGAAACCATCTGTTCCAAACACCCATATTCACCGGGACCCGATCGATGGCCATTGCATTGACTCTCATTTATATTTCAGAAGGATACAAGCTGTTGCGCATTATCAACTCGATAAAAATTGCTCCATCGCTTTTATTTGCCCTAAGTTTTATTTTATTGATCATGGTGGGTTCTGGTTTACTCCTGCTGCCCAAAGCCCATTCAGGAAGTCTGGCTTTTATCGATGCCCTTTTCACGGCTGCAAGTGCAGTTTGTGTAACTGGTCTGGTTACCGTTGATACAGCCACTGCATTTACTCAAATAGGCCATTTAATCATAATGCTGTTAATTCAGGTAGGAGGTTTGGGCATTATGGCTTTTACCGGATTCTTTGCTTACGCTTTTACCGGAACTGTTTCGTTTAAGGACCGCTTATTATTAAAAGACATATTTTCATCCGACACATTAAGCGACATCTTTAAATTGTTGCTAAAAATTATCTTGCTTACCTTTTTAATTGAATCGATTGGGGCCCTTATTATATATTTCAGCCTCGACTCTTCAACAGAACACCGTGCTTTCTTTTCTATCTTTCATTCCATTTCGGCATTTTGTAATGCGGGCTTCTCGACCCTACCCAACGGATTGGCACATGAAGCCATAGGGGACAACCGTCTGTTCATCATTGCAATTTCGATGTTGATCGTTCTGGGCGGAATAGGATTTTCAGTATTAATCGGGCTATATGCAGCAATAAGAAATGGGTTGATCAAAAAACTCCACTTTCATTTCTTTCCCAGAAAGTCGGTTCAACCCTTAAGAAACAACATAGCCAATCGGATAACCTTATCGGCCACCTTGGTACTGCTTATTTCAGGCACAGTGCTTTATTACTTTACCGAGCTTGGGAATACACTAAGCACCGAGGATGAAGTATCCCGATGGATCACTTCTTTTTTTGGCAGTGTTTCTGCCCGAACAGCTGGTTTCAATATTATGGATATCAGCAAATGGAATTATGCCACTGTATTTATCGTTACTTTTTTAATGTGGATTGGTGCCTCGCCGGGTTCTACCGGCGGGGGGATCAAAACAACAACCTTTACCGTTTCTCTTATGGTAATGTATAATTTTATCAGGGGAAGGCATAACGTAGAATTCGGGTTCAGGCAAATCGGAAGCGAAACAATCTCCCGTGTCCTCACTGTTATCGTCCTTTCCATCCTCATCATCACAACAGGATTTATGTTTTTACTGCTGCTTGAGCCTCATCACAACCCAGTATACCTGCTTTTTGAAATTGTTTCGGCCTTCAGTACCGTGGGACTTTCAATTGCTGGAACACCTTCGTTCGGCCATGCTGCAAAATGGGTACTTATTATCATGATGTTCGTGGGTCGCGTAGGTCCATTACCCCTTTTGTCGGGGATTTTTGTCACCCATCAACATCGCTATTACCGGCTCCCGGAACAAGATCTAACAATTAATTAGTTGCAGAAAATTATTAAAATGAATATAAACTACACTCAAACCATAAAACCATGAAATTCATTGTAATCGGATTAGGTTATTTTGGGGCAACCCTGGCTTCTAGCCTTACTGAACAAGGACATGAAGTAATTGGCATCGACAATCGCTGGGAAAGGATCGATGAGCTAAAGAATTCAATAACCCATGTGATGGAAATGGATACCACCAGCGAAAATGCAGTCAGATCGCTGCCTCTCGACGATGTCGATGCAGTAATCGTGGCCATTGGCGAAGATGTTGGTTCTTCCATCCTCACCCTTTCCATTCTAAAAAAAATTGGCATAAAACGTATTATAGGCCGCGTGATCAGCCCAATACACCAAAGCATAATTAATCAAATCGGAATTGAAGAAACGGTACATCCTGAGGCAGAGACTGCTTTAGCCATCCGGTCAAAACTCCAGATAAAAGATGCCATTAAGATTACGGAACTCGATAGCAACCTGGTGATTGCCGAAATTTTCCTTCCCAAAAAATATGTAGGGCACACCCTCCCAACAATTAATATGGAAAATCGCTTCAACCTTAAATTAATCGCAGTGAAACCGGCCCCAAAATCTACGGGTTATTTTTCGCAGATAAAAAATGAATACCACGCCCATCTGGATTACGATCAAAACAAAACCTTACGAGAGAAAGACATCCTTGTGATACTTGGAAAGCCGAACGACCTGATCCGTTTGACATCTGAATAATCTTATAAAAAATTGCATCGTATGTTTGCTCCATAAAAATCAATGTCGTATGTTTGCTACATATCTCACTAAAAACAACAAAAATTAAAATGAATAAATCAGCAAACTTTAACAATGATCTTCAGCAACTTGCACGCTTTGGAAAGGCAATCTCGCACCCGGCGCGCCTGGCCATTTTGCACTATTTGGCCCAAACCGAAAACTGTATATCGGGCGATATCTCAGACCAATTGCCACTGAGCCGCACCACCGTTTCGCAGCATTTAAAAGAATTACGTGACCTTGGACTCATTCATGGAGAAATTGATGGATTGAAAATCAATTATTGTTTATGCTCAACCAACATTAACAAGTATCTTAACCTTTTTGATAACTTCTTCGCAACCATCAAGAAAGCAAAAGTATCGTGCAGCACAAACAATTCAAAATAATCTCAATTTCAAATCATTATAAAATAAAACCATGAAGATATTACTATTGTGTACCGGAAATAGCTGTCGTAGCCAAATGGCACATGGCTTTTTGCAGTCGTTCGACAAGCGCCTGGTTGTTTGCTCGGCAGGCACTAACGCTTCGGGAAAATTAAATTCAAAGGCCGTAACGGCCATGGCTGAAATTGGAATCGACATCAGTCACCACACTTCCGATCCGGTCGAAAAATACCTTGGCGAAGAATGGGACTATGTAATTACTGTTTGTGGTGGAGCCAACGAGAGTTGTCCCACGTTTTTGGGCAAGGTGAAACACCGTTTGCACATTGGTTTTGAAGATCCGTCGGTAGCCTGGGGAGAAGAGGAATATGTAATGAAAGAATTCCGCAAGGTTCGTAACCAAATACACGATGGCTTTTATAAATTATACGAAGAACAAATCAAACCTCAACTATCATGAACAGAATAGAACGGGCAAAAAATTATTTTGCCAACCATTACAATTGTTCGCAGTCGGTGTTGACTGCCTTTGCCCCGGAACTAGGCCTCACGGTAGACCAAAGCCTTAAAGTAGCCAGTGCCTTTGGTGCCGGAATGGGACGCCAACAACACACCTGCGGGGCTGTTACCGGAGCGCTTATGGTTTTGGGCCTGAAATATGGAAAAGCTTTGAATGACTCCGATGAAAAGAAGTTGAATACCTATGCCAAAACAGTTGCCCTTTTTGAAGCTTTTAAGGAGAAACATGGCTCCATTAACTGCCGCGATTTGCTTGGAGGACTCGACATGAGCAAGCCTTCTGATAAGAAACGCATTCAATCAGAGGATCTTTTCAATACAAAATGCCCCTTTTATGTTGAAACAGCAGTTTGTTTAGTAGAACAAATTATTAACAAACAAGAAAATGACTAACCTGAAAAAGTTGGTAAAAGAAAAATACAGCGCTATTGCCAACCAAAGTTTTACGCTGGCACCAACCTCTTGTTGTGGAACTTCGGGCTGTTGCGGGGAATTAGAGTTCAGCATGATAGGAGACGAATACCGGAACATTGAAGGGCACAACCCCGATGCCGACCTGGGCTTGGGATGCGGGATACCAACGCAGTTTGCCGATCTTAAAGCGGGCGATATTGTACTCGACCTGGGCTGCGGAGCCGGAAACGATTGTTTTGTGGCACGTTCGATCGTGGGCAAAAAAGGCCATGTTACAGGCATCGATTTCACGGAAGCCATGGTTGAAAAAGCCCGAATCAACAATCAGAAAATGGCTTATGCGAATGTCGAATTTATTCAGGGCGATATCGAAAACATGCCCCTACCCCCTTCGAATTTCGATGTAGTATTATCAAATTGCGTGTTAAACCTCGTGCCCCACAAACAGAAAGCATTTTCCGAAATTTTTCGGGTGCTGAAATCTGGCGGTCGTTTTTGCATTTCGGATGTGGTGCTGAAAGGACAGCTTCCTTTACCCTTATTGCGCGATGCCGAGCTTTACGTAGGCTGTGTAGCCGGAGCCATGGGAATGGATAATTACCTGAACCTCATTTCGGAGGAAGGTTTTGAGCAAATTGTAGTGCACAAAGAAAAGCGCATCGAACTTCCAACCGAAATTTTAAACCGCATACTCCCAATAAACGAAATTGAAAAACTTAAGGCGAACGGTTTGGGCATATTTTCCATCACGATAAGTGCACTCAAAAAGTGATGATGCTATATTGAATAAACAATGAAACAGAATATTGAAGGAATAAGCAGAATTAAGCAAATCGGGTTTTTTCGAAAAACACCTCAGTTTGTGGGTGGCGCTTTGCATCGGTGGCGGAATTTTGATTGGATCGTTTGCTGGTAATACCATGCAAGTTCTTAGCATAATGGAGCTTTACAAGGTGAATATCCCCATTGCCATTTTACTATTTAACCCACATTGCAGCTAACCGCTCATAATTCCCTGATAGTCAATTTTTGGAT
>CAZSIK010000076.1:14851-15140 GCA_964606515.1 uncultured Prolixibacteraceae bacterium | reverse complement strand
TGGAACCCCTATCGTGGGGAACAGGCCACGTGGATGTACTTGCCGTGCAATCGATGCTCAAGGATGCCGGCTTCGATGTGCCTGAAATCAACATGGATGCCTATATGAAGGTACGCAGCCTGACCCAAAGTTTTATCGACGATTTTCTGGGTTACTTTATCGACAACAAAAACCGTTACATGAACTCGCTCCTGATTGGACCGGGACTTCCCGGTGGCATGATGGGTTCATTGATGGCCGACCTGAACAACAACCTGGATAGCATTAACAAGTGGAAGGTAAAAAACAA
>CAZSIK010000076.1:13530-14841 GCA_964606515.1 uncultured Prolixibacteraceae bacterium | reverse complement strand
TGAACTTCTTGTAAAGTTGTTTAACGAAGTAGAATACATTTGGCCTATGGTAGGTTACCCGCCGCTGGTGACCCCTTACAGCCAATATGTAAAAAACCTTGCCCTGATGAATGTGATGCAACTGGAACGCGGCAAGGGCCGCTGGGGAATGATTGCCGACGACATCTGGGACATGCTGATGGGCAAAGGGGGCAAACTGCCTGGCGAATTGCACCCCGATATTCAGAAATTAGCCAAAGAGGCTGGTAAAGTACAGTTTACAGCACATCCCCAAACCCTGATCGAAGACCAACTTCCGAAATTCCGCAAAGAAATGGAAGAAAATGGCTGGGCATTTGGACCTGACGATGAAGAACTCTTTGAATTGGCCATGCACCCTCAGCAATACCGTGCCTACAAATCGGGAGCTGCCAAAAAAGCTTTTGAAGAGGAATTGGCCAAAAGTAAAGCTGAAGGCAGTGGATTAATAGCCTCAAAATCTGCTCCTTCTACCCAATCGACGGATGAAGCCATTTTGCCAACCACCTTGAACGTGAACGTGAATGGCGAAAACTTTAAAGTTACGGTTTCATACGGGGAAGCCGGTGCACAAACTTCAACTTCGGCCAACACCATTGCAGCCCCTGTAGTTACAGGCGAAACCAAGGAAATATTGTCTCCGCTGGAAGGCAAATTCTATTTAACCAAAAACACTTCTGAGACTCCTGTCAAGGTGGGAGATATAATAAAAGAAGGCGACCTGATCGGGTATGTCGAGGCCATGAAAACATTCAATGCTATTCGTGCCGACAAAGCCGGTAAGATTGTTCAAATCATGAAGTCGGCCGGCGAAGAGGTTGAAGAAGACGACGTATTGGTAGTTATTCAATAATTCTACATTATGGAAACATTACAGAAAATATATGAAATGACCGCGTTCAGCAACCTGATCGCCGATCCCATGCCCTTATTGATGCTTGTGGTAGGCTGTATTTTGCTGTACCTGGGCATCCGCAAACAATACGAACCCCTCTTGCTGGTACCAATTGCCTTCGGGGTAATTTTGGCTAACCTGCCCGGCGGTCAAATGGGGGTTGTGCCCGGCGATTTCATCCAACTTGAAGGTTTGAAACAGGCTGCCAACCAGGAAAATGGACTGATGGCACTCGAAATGGAGCACCGCTATATGAACCTGTTCGAGATTGCCCATGAATACGGGATCATGAATTTTTTGTATTACACCCTGATCAAAACCGGCTTATTGCCCCCGATCATTTTCATGGGGGTTGGGGCCCTGACCGATTTTGGTCCCATGTTGCGTAACCTCAAGCT
>CAZSIK010000076.1:10796-13494 GCA_964606515.1 uncultured Prolixibacteraceae bacterium | reverse complement strand
CAGTTAGGGATTTTTGCAGTTCTTCTGGCTGCCATCGCCTTTGGGTTCACACCTAAAGAAGCCGCTTCTCTGGCCATCATCGGTGGTGCCGACGGGCCAACTGCAATTTATACCACTATTAAATTGGCCCCTCATCTTTTGGGTCCTATTGCTATTGCAGCTTACTCCTACATGGCATTGGTACCAGTGATTATCCCATTGGTGGTAAAGCTTACCTGTTCAAAAAAGGAATTAAAGATCAACATGAAGGAGATGGACAAACTCTATCCCCCTAAGCACCAGATCAAAAACCTGAAAGCCACAAAAATTGCTTTTCCTATCGTGTTGGGAATCGTGGTTTCAATCTTCGTACCTTCAGCGGTTCCTTTGGTTGGGATGTTACTCTTTGGTAACCTGGTTAAAGAAATCGGGGTCAATACTTTCCGTTTGGCCGATGCAGCAAGTGGCCCAATTATGAATACCGCGACTATATTCCTGGGGCTCACTGTAGGCGCAACCATGACCTCGGATGTATTCCTCAATTTACAAACTTTAGGCATTATCGTGGGTGGTTTTCTGGCATTCGCCATCTCGGTTACCGGTGGTATTTTTGCGGTGAAGATTTATAATTTATTTGCCAAGAAAAAGATCAATCCGCTGATCGGGGCAACCGGTTTAAGTGCCGTACCAATGGCTTCACGGGTGGCCAACGAAATTGCCCTGAAATACGATACAAAGAACCATGTTCTTCAATATTGTATGGCCAGTAATATTTCAGGGGTAATTGGTTCGGCCGTTGCTGCCGGTGTACTGATTTCCTTCCTTGGATAAAACAAATCTTGTTCTTGACCACATAAAACAGGAAAACAGACAAACACGAAGTCACGAAGTTACAAAATATTAATATCCAGATATTTTTATTCGTGTCTTCGTGTCTTCGTGTTTTCAATTCTAATTGCCTTCGGATCTTATTTGTGCGACCAGTTTTTTGAGTGAACTTATTTTTTCTGATTACGGTATTCCAAGGGGGTCATCCCGTATTTAGCCCTGAAACACTTGCTGAAATACTTGGTATCGGAAAAGCCGGTCATATAGGCTACTTCCTTGATCAGGAAGCCCCCTTCGAGTAATAAATGGGCGGCCTTTTCAATACGCAGGTCGCGGATAAATTCGACCGGCGCCAGGCCAGTAAGGCTTTTTAGCTTGTTGAAAAAAGTAGTACGGCCAACCCCGGCCAACTCGGCAAGTTCTTCCACCGTGAAATCGCCACGGTCGAGGTTCTTTTCAATGATTTCAACCACATGGTTTATCAGCTTTTCATCGTTTGTGGTCAGGTTTAACAAATTCATACTGCTTTCATGAGGAACAGTAACGAGGCTATTACGGAAAATTTCTTGCAGGCGACGACGCTGTTGCATCAGGTTACTGATCCTGGCCTTAAAATATGGCACGCTGAAGGGTTTTGTAATATAATCATCAGCTCCACCAGACAGACCGTCGAGTTGCGATTCGATGGTGGTTTTGGCCGTTAGCAATACAATGGGCAGGTGGCTTGTCCTGATGTCGTGCCTAAGCTTGTTCAGAAGTTCAATCCCGTTCATGCGGGGCATCATGATGTCGCTCACGATGAAATCGGGATTCAGGTTAATCGCCTTCTCCCAACCATCCAAACCATCTTCAGCTTCAATAACCCGATACTCGCTTTCCAATATTGAATAAATGAACGACCTGAGTTCAGTGTCGTCTTCCACCACCAATACCACAGGGTTTTCAGTTGGTTCCAGGCATTCGGTTTTAACTGATCCATTTTCATTGTCTAATTGGCCTTGTCGGGTATCGTTCAAAATAGCTTCTAGTACAGGTTCATTTCCAAAATGCGAAAAGCCCTGCAAGAAAGTAACTGTAAAACAACTACCCTTACCCGGTTCGCTTTCAACACTTACCCTGGCTGAATGTTTTTCTGCAAGTTCGTGTACGATGGCCAGGCCTATTCCGGTGCTGGGCTTATTGCTGTCGTCGTTGAACGACGAAAAGCGGATAAACAGGTTTTTTTGCTTTTCTTTTGCTATTCCCTTACCCGTATCCATAATTTTTACTGAAACTGTTTTTTCATCCTTCAGAAGGTCAACATTAATGGTACCACCCGATGGGGTATATTTGAAGGCGTTCGACAACAGGTTCATTAGTATTTTATCGAGGCAATCGCGATCGGCCCAAATTTTAATCCGGCCTGCATGGTTATCAAAATGAAATTCAATTTGTTGGTTTTCGGCAGTATCCGAGAAATCGTTACAAATATTTTCAACAAAAGGGGCAAGTTCGATCTCCGATAGGTTCAACTTTTGGTTTTGTAATTTTCTCATATCCAGTATCTGGTTCACCAGCCGAAGCATGCGCCCGGTATTGTGTGCAATCAGGCTCAGGTGCTTTTTCACTTTCTCGGGGGTGTCGTTTTCATTGATCAGGAACTCGACCGGCGCGGTGATCATGGTAAGCGGAGTCCTGATTTCGTGCGAGATATCAGTGAAAAACTTCAGTTTCAAGTCAGACATCTTCTTTTCTACTTTCACATCCGACTTAAGCCGGTAAATGGTTATGAGTACGTAATCGACCGTAATGATCAACGCGGCGAATAATATGAAATACAAGGCATAGGCAAAAGGGGTTTCCCAAAATGCCGGTTTGATGACCACTGACAAGCTTCGTTCGTTTTTCCCCC
>CAZSIK010000076.1:4229-10786 GCA_964606515.1 uncultured Prolixibacteraceae bacterium | reverse complement strand
CTTCGCTGTTGGTCGATTTAACCCTGAAAGTGTATTTTCCTTTAGGAATATTGGTATAATTGGCGATACGCTGCTTTTGTACATAATTCCAATCGGGATCAAATCCTTCGAGTTGATATGCATAGAGGATGTTGTCGGGGTTATCGTAGTCGAGGGCTGCATATTCAATGCTGAAAAAGTTTTGTTCTTTTTTCAGGTTAAGGTCTTCACAATAATCGATGGCATAAGGCAAGGTCAAATCGGGCCCGATAGGGACTGTTTTGCTGAGTACCTGGAGATTGGTGAGCGCAAGGTAGGGTGAATAATCGTTAATCCTGATTTCGTCGGGATGAAATTTTAATATGCCGTGCGTATAGCCGAGGAGCAATTCACCCGAATGAAGCTGGCACTTTGCTGCTTCTGAAAAGCTTTCACCTGAAAGCAGTTGTTTGGCCTCGTTGAAATTTTCAACATGTCCGGTTTGGGGTTGGAAACGGGAGAGCCCATTTTGGGTAGCAATCCACAGGTTTCCTTTACGGTCTTCGATAAGCGACTGGATCAGGTCTGACAACAGTCCATCCTTGCTGGTGAACGAGGTAAACTGCTCAGGGAAACTTTCAGCATCGAAAGAGCTTGCTTTGTTCAAACCTCCTCCGAAAGTACCCACGAACAATTCACCGGCACGAGTAACGCAAATATCGATTACATCGTTGTTTCCCAAGCTTTTAACATTACCGGCCTCGCGGGTAAAATGTCTGAACCTGATTTTTCCGGGTTGATCAAACTTAGGGGAAAACACCAAAAGCCCGTTGGTAGTGCCTACGCACAGATGACCGTGTGGGTCGCGCGAGATACACCTCACCCTGTTGCACTGCCCGATAGGATAGGAAGCCAACTCGTTACCGTGGTGCAGAAAGCGAATATCCTCATGATCTCCGGGATTTTCGATCAGGTTGAGCCCACCGCCGAAGGTACCCACCCAAATCCTTTTCTGCTCATCTTCACAAATGCTGTACACGTTATTGTTGCTTATACTGTAAGGATCCAACCGATCATGCTTGTAATGCCATACTTTATATGAAAGCGGATCGTTTCCCGGGATGAATTTAAAAACCCCATCGCCGCGGGTACCTATCCAGAGGTTGCCGTGCGAATCGGAATAAAAGCAGTATATAGTACTGTACCATTGTACCTTAGCGCCTATCTTACCCGAGGGCGAGAGATATCCTGCTACTTGCTTGTTCTTGTCGAGCAAGGTCACGTAATTGTCGCCCCTGGCCGAAACCCAAATCCGGCCCTGAGGATCCTCGTATAGCGCCCTGATGTGATTGTTGTCGGGCGAGCCACCTCTGTCAGAAACTTGAACCGACTTGAAATTGCTTTTATTAAAAAGCACTTTATCAAGACCATTCGACCGGGAACCAAACCATAAGTTGCCGTTTTGGTCGAAAAATGCTTTATGAAGTACGTTCGAAAATTTCCGATCAAAAGCATAAGGACTGTTATAAAAAGGTTCAAGGGTATTGTTTTCTTCATGATACAATGAAAAGCCCCCACCCATGGGGTGTACCCACAAGCGCTTCAAACGGTCTTCGAGCACGAACGGGGTTGCCGGCACCATAGGAACGGCTACTTCCTCGGTGGGAACCTGAAAATGACTTAATTGGCTAGTCTCGGCATTTAAAAGGTAGATTCCGATGGTATTGCTCGAAAACCAGATGAGATCGGGCATCCTAACGTACTCGATATGTACTTTCTCGTCAGGAAATCCTTTCGTATTGGTCGAACAGTATTGAGTAAACTCCTTTTTTTTACGATGATAAATGTAAAGGCCCTCCGATTCGGTGGAAAATACCAGCCGGTTTTCGCCCAACCGGGCTAATTGGGCAACAACTGTCTGACCAGGGAGATTAATAGTGGTAAAATCTTTACTCAGTGTTGAATAGCACAAAACCTTTCCTTGATTGCAAGCAAACCAAAGCTCATTGTCATTCTCGATTGCATAAAGGAAGCGCTGATATTGCTCAGACTGTTGATCAGGTGTTTCAAAAAAGGTTTTGCTTTCCTCAAATTGATTCTGGGGAATTAATAGCAAACCATTGTCGGTCAATATCCAAGTATTTAATTCCTTGTCTTCAAAAAGAAAATTGACCTTGTTGTGGGGCAGGTTTTTATTTTCAAGCGAAAACCTTTTTATCTGATAAAGGGAATCGCTGACACACAAAGCGCCTTCGTTTTCCGACAAAATCCAAACCAGGCCCGAGGGCATGACCTTAATCGAGGTAAGGGGAAAATTTCGTATGGCAGGATCTTCGATCATTGATAAACCCCAGAACTGTTCAGATTTGGGATCGAAACAATGTGCTTCGTTACTGTACGATTGGATCCAAATCCGGCCATACCGGTCTTCGTAAATTTTGTCGAACCGATTGCTTTTTATTAAATATGGATCGCCAGGCAGTATTTTGTAATTGTGAAATTGATAGCCATCGAACTTGCTCAGGCCATCGAAGGTCGACACCCAGATGAAGCCCTTGTGATCCTGAAGGATATCGGTAACCGTAAATTGAGGCAAGCCATCCTCGACCGAATAATGCCTGAAAGTACACGAAGGTTGCGCCAACACCCTTAACGTGCAAACAAAAGCAAATAAGAAAATTACGGAAAACTGGCAACGGTTCATCATCCTCTCTTTTTTGGGCCAAACACCATTTAACAAATATACTTCAATCCACCTCATGACCTAACTGCTTTTTGCCATTTGAAGAATAAACCCATAATTTTTGACAATATGCCCCGGCACATTGAATTGGAATTTGGCAAATTAACCTCCGCGTAACGTCAGAATGACCCATCAGTTCGAAAAAATGTTAGATAATATTGCATTTCCTGCAATAAAATCATAATGAAACAACTAATCCTGACCGAAAATACAAAGCCCCATTCACTTGAAAATATTTCATAAATTCGGCCCATATCATTCTAATGACTTACAAGCCACTCGACAAACAGCTAATTAATAAAAAAGAATAGGAACAACCTAATTTTAATGTCATGAAAGTAACGCTCTACCTCGTTTTTATCCTCTTTGGATTTTCATTGTACGCTCAGAACGAAACATTTCGGAACCCCACGCTCACTCATAAGGAAAGAGCTGAAGATTTACTATCGCGTTTAAGCCTTGAAGAAAAGGTTTCGTTGATGATGAACGCGTCAGAAGGAATAGAACGTTTGGGAGTCAAACCATACGAATGGTGGAACGAAGCACTGCATGGGGTGGCCAGGGCCGGTACTGCCACTGTTTTCCCCCAGGCCATCGGTATGGCTGCCACTTTCGACACTGAGGCCATTGAAACAACTTTCGAAATGGTAAGCGACGAAGCCCGTGCCAAATACCACGAAGCCCAGCGCAAGCTCGATTACCGGCGCTATCGGGGATTGACCTTTTGGACCCCCAACATCAACATTTTCAGGGATCCCCGCTGGGGCCGCGGACAGGAAACCTACGGAGAAGATCCATACCTCACTTCGGAACTCGGGATGGCCGTGGTAAGGGGCTTGCAAGGCCCAGGCGATGCCAGGTACAGTAAAACCCATGCCTGTGCCAAACATTACGCCGTACATAGCGGACCCGAATGGAACCGGCATTCGTTCAATGCCCATGATATCGACAAAAGGGATCTTTGGGAAACCTACCTGCCAGCATTTAAAAATTTGGTTACCAAGGCTGAAGTACGCGAGGTGATGTGCGCGTACAACCGCTTCGAAGGAAGCCCTTGTTGCGACAACCAACAACTGCTTGGTGAAATCCTCAGGGAACAATGGGGCTATAAGCATCTGGTGGTAAGCGACTGCTCGGCAATAAACGACTTTTTCATAACAAACCGCCACGGCACCCACAGCGACTCGGCCGATGCCAGCGCCTCGGCAGTGCAAAACGGTACCGACCTGGAATGCGGACGGATCTACGGATCGCTTGTTCAGGCAGTAAAGCAAGGGTCCATCGCCGAGGAAAAAATTAATGAGAGCCTCCTTCGGCTGCTCACCGCGCGCTTCGAATTAGGGATTATGGACCCCGACTCGTTAGTTCACTGGTCGAAAATCCCGTATAGCATTGTATCCTCGGAAAAGCACAGGCAACAAGCGCTAGAAATGGCCAGAAAATCGATTGTCTTGCTCAAAAATAATGGCATCCTGCCCCTCGAAAAGAACAACATCGACCTTGTGGTAATGGGCCCCAATGCCCACGACTCGGTAATGCAATGGGGCAATTACAATGGTTTCCCATTATCAACAGTCACCCTATGGGATGGGATCAAGAAAAAAATCGGAGAAGTTCCTTATGTAAAAGGTTGCGATGTGACCGATAACAAGATGTTCGATTCGTTTTTTTCACAAATGGTTCATCCCGAAGGAGGGAAAGGGATGAAGGCTTCGTTTTGGAATAATTCGAAACAGGAAGGGGAAGCGGTTGCCTTTCAATCCTTTTCAATCCCGGTAATACAGGATGCCGGGGGAGCTACCGTGTTTGCCCCCGGGGTGAACCTGACCGGTTTTTCGGCCCGTTATGAAGGTGAGTTTCGCCCGACAGAAACTGGTGAAACGGAATTCGTGATCGCAGGGTATAACAACCGGCTCGTAATCGACGGGAAAACCGTCCTTGATTTCTGGCCCGAAAAAACACGCTTCAGGGACCTGGCCCGTCGAAGCTGGAAAATGATTACGGAAAAAGGAAAAGCATACAAAGTAGTGATCGATTTTTACCAAATGGCTGGTGAAGCCCACATGGAATTCAACCTGGGTCGGTTCAGGCACATTCCGGCCGAACAGGTAGTGGCTTCGGTGAAGGATGCCCGTGTAATTATTTTTGCCGGGGGGATTTCGCCCCGCTACGAGGGAGAGTCGATGAAGGTCGATTTCCCGGGCTTCCGCGGAGGCGACCGCACCGACATTGAATTGCCCGCTGTTCAGCGCGAAATTCTTAAAGCCCTGAAAGCAGCGGGCAAGAAGGTGATCTTCATCAACTGCTCGGGCTCGGCTATGGCCCTGGTCCCCGAAACCGAACACTGCGATGCCATATTGCAGGCCTGGTACCCCGGTGAAGCCGGTGGACTGGCAGTAGCTGATATATTGTTCGGCGATTATAACCCTGCCGGGCGTTTGCCGGTTACCTTCTACAAATCGGTTCAACAATTGCCCGATTTCGAGGATTACTCGATGCAAAACCGCACGTACCGCTTTTTTACAGGCGAACCACTTTTCCCGTTTGGTTTTGGGTTAAGCTATACTTCATTTCAATATGAAGGATTGTCGCTAAGCCAAAATCAGGTTGTTGCAGGAGAGAATCTGAAGCTTAAGGTGATGCTTGGCAATACGGGAAAATACGATGGCGACGAGGTGGTCCAGGTTTATCTGAAGAAAAAGAACGATCCCAATGGACCCAATAAAACACTGAGGGCTTTCCGAAGGGTAAGTGTCCCGGCAGGAAAAACAATCGAAGTGAACTTCAGTCTTGATGAAAACAATCTGGAATGGTGGGACGGAGCCTCCGGCACCATGAAAGTACACTCAGGCGAATACCAGTTGATGGTTGGGGGAAGTTCATGGGATCAGGACTTGAAAACCATTGAATTCAGTATAAAATAACCGATAACGATATGGGAAGGAAAAATAAATTCCAATGCATGCTCATTGGCCTGTTGTTCTTATGCACTCAAAACTACGCCATTGAACCTCACAAGGATACCAACCTGACGGTGGAAGAACGGGTGAACGACCTGATTTCGAGAATGACCCTTGCAGAAAAAATCGCGCAACTGGGGCACAAATCACCGGCAATCAGCAGACTGGGAGTGGCTTCCTACAATTATTGGAATGAAGGAATCCACGGGGTAGCGCGTTCAGGCCTGGCAACTTCCTTCCCGGTATCGATTGCCCTTTCGTCGACCTGGAACCCGGAGCTTGTGTACCAAGTGGCTTCAGTTACTGCCGACGAGGCACGCATCAAGAGCAATACCACCGGAAAAGGATTAACCTACTGGTCGCCCACCATTAACATGGCAAGAGACCCACGCTGGGGACGTTCCGAGGAGAATTACGGAGAAGATGTTTATCTTACCTCACGAATAGGGGTAAGCTTTATCAAAGGGATGCAGGGCAACCATCCCAAGTACCTGAAAACGGTGGCCACCGTAAAACACTTTGTGGCCAACAACATCGAAAAAGACCGTTACCGCATTTCATCCAATATGGACGAACGAAACCTGCGTGAATACTATCTTCCGGCATTTAAGGCCTGCGTTGCCGAAGGAAAAGTTTTTTCCCTGATGAGCGCTTACAATGCCGTTAACGGGGTGCCCTGTCCGGCCAACCGTACCTTGCTCACCAACATACTGCGGAAAGAATGGGGTTTTGGTGGATTCGTGGTCTCCGATTGCGATGCAGCAGGTAACGTTTGGGATGCCCATGCCTACGTGGCCACCGGCCCCGAAGCTACCGCGCTTTCGCTTCAAAACGTGCTTTCGATCCCTCAGGCGGATATCGCCGGTAGAAAGATTGACCACGAAGCCGGAAAACGC
>CAZSIK010000076.1:3480-4219 GCA_964606515.1 uncultured Prolixibacteraceae bacterium | reverse complement strand
CTTCCCCGACAACGCGAACAGTGCGCTAAGCAAAGGACTAATGAAAGTAAAAGACATCGACGAGGCTTTGAAACGGATTTTTAAAGCCCGCTTTCTGCTGGGCGAATTCGACCCTCTGGCATCGGTGCCTTATACCTCGATCCCCTCCTCCAAACTCGATTGCCGCGAGCACAGCGACCTGGCCCTGCAAGCTGCCCGGGAGGCCATTGTTTTGCTGAAAAATAAAGAATCGTTTTTGCCTTTGAACAAAGATTCGGTTAAAACCATCGCGGTAATCGGACCTAATGCCCACGCGGTACAACTGGGCGGGTACAGTGGTTCGCCCTCGGTGGCCGTTTCGGTCTTACAAGGCATTGCCAACCTGTATGGTATTGACATCTCGTCTGGCAGGGTTGAGGCCGAGAACTATTTGAGCCAGAATGGCATTCAAACCGAGGTTTGCAATGAAGGCGGGACTAATGTAGGTTACATTAATCATGGCGACAATATACTGTACGACTCGATCGACTTCGGCTACGGGAAAGAAAAAATGGACATAAGGGTGGCCAGTCAAACTTCCGGGGGAAACCTGGAACTATTACTTGATGGGGCTACCGGACCCTCTCTGGGTATTTTTGCTATCTCTTCAACAGGAAGTTGGCAAATCTGGAAAACCCTAACTTTCGACCTTCCAAAGGTTTCGGGCAAACACAAAATCTACCTGAAATTTACCGGTGGTAGTGGGTACCTCTTCAATATG
>CAZSIK010000076.1:0-3470 GCA_964606515.1 uncultured Prolixibacteraceae bacterium | reverse complement strand
CAACACCAACGACGTGGATCCAACAGCAGGCGACGGAGTAATCCGTTATGCGCAAGGATGCACGGTATCGGGGGCGAAAGTCCAGGCCGAGTTTGACAAGGCCATAGGCATGGCGAAATCGTCGGATGTAGCCATTGTAGTGTTGGGAACCGACCTTGAGGTGGCCGATGAAAGCCACGACCGCTCCAACATCACGCTGCCCGGGGTTCAGGAACAATTGTTGAAGGAGGTATTCCAGGCTAATCCAAAAACAATCCTGGTCCTGGTAACCGGGGCTTCGCTGGCGGTGTCCTGGGCAAACGACTACCTCCCTGCAATTATTTGTTCCTGGTATAACGGACAAGCCCAAGGTACCGCCCTTACCGAGGTGGTGTTTGGCCAGTTCAACCCCAAAGGAAAGCTTACCACTACCTGGTACCGGTCGCTGGCCGACCTGCCTTCGTTCAACGACTACAACATCAGGAACAACCGCACCTATATGTACTTTACAGGCACCCCCCTGTTCCCCTTCGGATATGGTTTAAGCTACACCACCTTTGAATACAGCAACCTAAAAATCAGCAACAACAACCTCAACAAGGGCGATTCTGTGGTAATTTCAACCGACATCAGGAATTCAGGAACGATGACCGGGACCGAAATAGCCCAGTTTTACGTACAAGTTGAGTCGCCGTACCTGGTCCGCCCGCAAAAAGAATTGAAAGGCTTTGCCCAGGTTACGCTCGAACCCGGCGAAACCCGGACGGTGGATTTTGTGTTGAAACACGATGCCCTGGCTTATTACGATGAAAACGACAAAACCTTCGTGGTCGAAACGAGTAAGACCCACATCATGGTCGGGGCTTCCTCGTCCGACATCAGGCTTAAGGGAAGCGTTATGGTTACCGGCGCCCCGGTCGCGACCACTTACCGCAACAACCCTTTTCAGCAAATTGAAGCCGAAACCTTTGAAAACAAATCGAAAACAGTGAAACTGGTGTTTTGTGCCGACAGTACACAAAGCCTGGCAGGGTTAACCAACAACAGTTATGTAGCTTATAAAAATATGGACTTCGCTACAGGGGCCAGGCAAATCAGCCTGTCGCTGGCATCGCTTGCCGATGACGCCACGGTCGGAATCATGCTCGACAGCCTCGACGGTATCCTGGCAGGAACGCTGAAAGTAAGCAATACAGGCAGTCTGGAAACGTATACTGAACAATCGTGCGGGTTGGCTCATACCGAAGGTACCAGGGACCTCTTCCTGGTATTTAAAACCAGTAAGGCCGATGCACTGCGTGTAAACTGGATCCGTTTCGACAAAACTGTTTCTTCTGGAAAAATAAAAGAGAATAAAGAAAGTTTCTTCAACCTGTATCCCAACCCGGCCAAAACCAAGGTGAAAGTCGATTATTGCTTAAATGAAATGGAAAGTGCAGAGCTATCGGTGTACTCGATGCAGGGAAAGCTCATCAAGTCAGTTGTTTTACCCGGAGAGGGCTCTGGGCAATACCATTCCGAATTCGATTGCGCGTCCCTTTTCCCCTATCAAGGACTTTATTTAGTCCGGTTCAATTCTGTTGGTTTTAACAAGACCATGCTCATAAGTTTTGTCCGATAATAGGATCAGGATGATTTTTACTGTTCCACCACAGGGCAATCAACCCTTGAATTGAACAGTGTTTTTATTTACATCACCTGCTGTTTTTATTTTTCCGGTATTCAAGCGGGGTCATGCCGAACTTGGTTTTGAAGCATTTACCGAAATATTTCAGGTCGGAGAAACCGGTCATAAAAGCCACTTCTTTGATCAACAAACTGCTTTCGGTAATATAATGGCCAGCCTGTTTCAGGCGTATGTCGCGAATAAATTCAACCGGCGACAAACCGGTGAGGCTCTTCAATTTGTAAAACAGTGTGGTACGGTTAAGTCCTACGGCCAAACCCAATTCCTCCACACCAAAATCGCTGTTGTCGATGTTCGCCCCGATGGCTTTCATTACCTTTTCCATAATAATTTCATCGTGTGGGGTGATTAAGGCCGGCTTAGGTTCAAACTCCCTAAAGGGCAAGCTGGCCCCGGTTTCAAAAATCTCCTGCAGTCGCTTGCGTTGTTCAAGTAAATTTGAAATCCGCGCTTCGAAATAGGCTACGCTGAAGGGTTTGGTAATGTAATCGTCGGCACCATACGATAAACCTTCGAGTTTACTTTCGATGTTGGTTTTTGCGCTGAGCAATACAAAGGGGATATGACTGGTTTCGATTGTATTGCGAATTTTATGCAAGAAATCAATGCCGTCGCAAACGGGCATCATGATGTCGCTTACGATGAAATCGGGATGCCACTTCAGCGCCAATTCCAATCCCTGTTGGCCGTTTTCGGCTTCACAAACTGAATATTGTTGTTCAAGGATGGTTTTCATGAACGAGCGCAGATCGGGATCGTCTTCCACAATCAGCACGAGTGGTGAGCCTTGCTTCTCCTCTGCCAGGTCAGAAGCCGTTGTACCTTCCTCTAAAATACCCGAAGTTTTTGCCAATCCCGATTCTGATGTAAGGAATTCAACTTCATCCGAAAAATGATTTTTCCCTTTCTGAAAGGTGAGCGAGAACACGCTTCCTTTCTCCGGCTCGCTTTCGACCTTGATTTTTGCCCCGTGCTTGTCGGCCAGTTCTTTAACAATAGAAAGTCCGATCCCGGTGCCGGGTTTGCTCGCATCATCACTCAGCGATTCGAAGCGGTGAAACAGCCGCTTTTGTTTTTCCTTTGAAATACCTTCACCCTGGTCGGCAACACTTATCGTAACGCTTCTTTCATCATCGCTTACTTTCACCGCGATAGCCTTTCCCTGAGGGGTAAACTTAAAGGCATTCGACAAAAGGTTCATCAATATTTTTTCGATACCATCCTTGTTGGCCCAGATAAGCGACTGACTGGCCTGGTTCTCGAACGAGAACCTGATTTGCTGATCGTTGGCCAATTCAGAAAAATCATTACAAATTTCTTTCACGCAAAAGGCCAGGTTAAGTTCAGTAAGCTGAAGCCTGTTTTCCTGAACTTTCCGATAATCAAGAATCTGATTCACCAGCCTGAGCATCCGGTTTGTGCTTTGCGAAATATGGAGCAACTGCTTTTTGACCAGTTCGGGCGTACGGTGATCGTTCAATAAGTATTCGACCGGTGCGGTGATCATGGTTAAAGGGGTCCGGATCTCGTGTGAGATATCAATGAAAAATTTTTGTTTCAGGTCCGACATCTTTTTCTCGAACTTCACATTCGTCTTAAGGCGATAGATGGTCAGGAGGTTGTAATCGACAAGGAAGATCATCACGGCAAAAAGAAAGAAGTACAGGGTATAAGCCCAAGGGGTTTCCCAGAACGAAGGTTTTACCACAATTTCGAGGCTACGTTCGTTATCGGCCCAAACCCCGGCGCTGTTGGTCGACCTGACCCTGAACACGTATTTACCTTTGGGTACATTGGTGTAAAC
>CAZSIK010000075.1:14645-15456 GCA_964606515.1 uncultured Prolixibacteraceae bacterium | reverse complement strand
TTCGACAAGGAAGTTCAGGGTTTCGACAAGGAAGTTCAGGGTTTCGACAAGCAAGTTCAGGTCTTCGACAGGGAAGTTCAGGGTTTCGACAAGCAAGTTCAGGTCTTCGATAGCACTTTACAGGATTAGGTCAACCTTCTGTTCGGGACATAGTTCAATAAATTTGAATCCAGTGACTTGATTCTCGTAAAAAACCCAATTATTCATCGTTAATCGTTAATTCTCAATCGTTAATCGTTAATCGAACCGCCGGGCTTTCCCCCGACGGTTCGGTTTTTGCAGCTTATGCCAAAGATTTGACAAGCTTTTCAGGTTCGCTTTCGCGCAGGCCAGAATTGTTGTTCACTTGCCTGTGCAAAATCGAGAACAAGTACCCATCATTTTTTATCGGGTCGGACTTCTTATATAAAATTTGCCCTACCTTCATAATCAGCTTCAACTGTTCGTAAAGCTTGTTCAGTTCAGAATGGTTGTTTTCTACCATTTTTCTTCGATGATTCATGGTTTGGTACTGCTCTGACTTATCGGCCTTAAGTTGTGTGTTGGCTTGCTCAAGTTGGGCAATAAACGCATCGTTGAGGCCTTGTTCCCTCAGGGTCTGTTCGTACTGCCGGATGTTGGTCAGCACGTTTTTTAGGCGGTTAACAACCATTTCAAGGTCGCGTTTACGTAATCCAACCTTCAGGTCGGTGATTTCAAAGTCGTTAAGCGAAATTGGGATAGCCTGTCCTGCCATTCCAATGTAGCCTTCCAACTTGTTGCTCAGGTCAAGCAATTGGGCCATGGTGGCATAAATGCGTTGAGTGATCAA
>CAZSIK010000075.1:0-14635 GCA_964606515.1 uncultured Prolixibacteraceae bacterium | reverse complement strand
AACTTGATCCGGGCGGTTTCCGCTTTGGGAGAAACCAGTTCCTGAACCAGATCGATCTGGCTTTGGAAACTTGCAAGGAACGCAGTGTCGAACTTGGGCGAATAGGCAGCAAAATCGGCCAAATCGCGTTCAAGGTTTTTTTGTGCAAGAGTTGCAATTATGGGCAGCTCTTCATCTTTGCAATTAAAATTGCGTGGATTTTTTGTAAGCATAAAATGGTGAGTTTTGTTTAAACAATAAACTTATCTCGTTTAAGGTAGACTTGTATTTGATAGCTGCAAAAAAATCCGGTTAAAATCATTGAATTTTTTAAGCAAGGTGCTGTTTGGGCATTTCAATCGATGATGATGCTTCAAGGAATGCATAGGGTACATTTCGGTCGGCGGCTTCAAGGGTTGTTTTCTCCCGCAGATCGGGCTGATTTTAGCAAGGCATGTTGGCTTTTTTACCCAGCCCTGACTCCGTTCAACTTCGCTTACGACAAAGCCAGGGTGGGGAAACGCAGTTCAGCGGAGCTAATCTGAACTACCTGAATTGGCAGATAAAATCCCCAACCTCCTGAAGTGGAAATTTATGCACTTAGTAAGTCAAACACTTAGTAATTCCAGATGAAATCAATATCCTCGATCACGATGCATTGACAATACTGGAAGGAATGGAGCAGGTTGGTGTAATTGTTCTACCCAAAAAAGAGAAAAGAAACACAAAGCTATCCGTGCAGTTCAGGTGATCGATTTCGGCTACCCTTGCAAAGGCGATGATTGAAACTATTGAAAAAGAAACAGAAGAGCCCGATTGAAATAAGTTATGAGCATTATTAATTATGATACACTTCATTATGGCCATGTTCAACAAACAATAAAGGAAGGGGCACATACAGGAACAACCTCTGATAATCAACAATAAAAGTTCTTTATCTTGGTAAGCATAAGTAAGCCAAACCCTATTTCAGTAAAAAATATTGGAGAAATATTGAATTGCCTATTATTATGCAGTTCGTTATAAAATTGTCTTTACGCCAATGGATGCACGTCGGGGTCCCTTTGTAGTAGTTACTACCCTGCTCGTTTCATCAGTTGAAAAAGAAGGATTCAGAATCCCAGAAGGTTTTTCATTTTTCCTTTGTTGAGAAGAGCAATCTCGGTCTTGTCTACAGTAACCAGACATCCTTTTTGGGATTTTTTCAGCCAGGGAATAATTTTCTCGATAAACCGATCGATCTTACTGGCTTCATCCACGATCTCGATAACAAGAGGAAGCTTTTCGGTCAGTTCCCAAAACTTTACCGAATGCACCACACTGCTCGAACCATAGCCCATAACCCCTTTTAAAACCGTAGCGCCTGCCATTCCGTATCTCTTGGCTGCAAACACGATGGCCTCGTACAAAAGCGAATACTTGAACTTGTCGGTATTGCTGATGTAGATCCGAAGAATTTTGCCTTCACCCATAGTTTCCATGTTATATAATTTTTATAGCCAGGTTTCCAAGATAAGTGGCCACTAATCCGAAGAAAACACTTAATCCGGCATAAAGGGCAAACGAAATAAAGTTGCCATCTTTCAGCAAAGCCATATTCTCGTTGGCAAAAGTCGAAAAGGTGGTAAAACCGCCACAAAAACCAACGGTCAGGAACATCCGCCATTCCACGCTCACAATATTTCCCCTTTCAAAAATTCCGTATAACAGCCCTATGAGAAAGCAACCCAAAACATTGACCACAAAAGTACCGTAAGGGAAAGCCGATGCCAGTGAATTCTGTACCCACCTGGAAACCAGATACCGTGAAATTCCTCCCAAAAAACTTCCGGAACCGATCATCAATAGAATTTTTACCATAATACAAACCGATGTGTGGTTAAAAAAGGATTTAAGTTGCAGGAGTTATTAGCTTGTAACGGCGGTTTAAGGCTAACCCCATAGCCGGGTATAAAAGTAAAAAATTAAAGGAATATTGTACCTGCCCATTTCAGGATTACCGATTTTTCTATATTAGCGGAATGAAGTATTAATTAAAGTTGGATTTTTATGGTGAGGTTTTTAAAACTTTTAGCCCCTGTTTTTATACTGTTATTCTGTTATGGTCATGTTGTTTGTGAGGCACATGATTTCAATGGGGAAGCAGGTGAATGGGAAGAAGTTTACAATAAAGATGGGATACGGATTATTGATCGTTGGATCACCCAAAGCAATCCCACGTTAAAATTCCGTGAGCGTAAAGGGGTTATCCTGTCAAAGTGCAATGCTGAATTGGCCTATAAAATTATAGCTGATTCGGGAAACACCAAAAAGTGGATGAAAGGGGTTAGCATTTGCAGGGATTATAACCAGGAGGGGAATACCTGGGAAACCTATACTTTATACGGCCTTCCCTGGCCGTTCGACAGCCGCGAGATGTACTCACGGCTTAAAACTACCGTTTCGCCCGAGGGATACCGGAAAATATTCATTCAAAGCATCGATACCCTTATAAATTACCAGTACAAGCCCCTTAAAGAGTTTTATTCTGAATGGACGATTAAATCCATCGACAATAATTACTCGGAAATAACAATGATTTCAGCCACAAAAATGCCCCCCGTAATCCCCCTCTTTCTTCAGGATCCGATTTTATTGTTGGTCTACAAGGAGAACCTGATCCGCTTAAAAGCGTTGCTTGAAAACGCAAACACGGGATACTCTAAAAGTTAAACTCATTAGAGTTGAAAGCTTTCCCCTTTTGAAAGTTTTATTTCTTGAAGCTGTCCGTTATATTTTAGCTTTAAGTCTTGACCTGCTTTTGAGGTGATTTTCATCTTGACCACTTTTTTTGCTTTCCATTCCATATCGACCTCGAAACCACCCCTGGCCCTCAGGCCTTTGACCGAACCGTTGGCCCAGGCCTCGGGCAGGGCAGGCAACAGTTCCACATAGCTTTGGTGGCTTTGGATTAGCATTTCGGCCATACCGGCTGCACCGCCAAAATTCCCGTCGATTTGGAACGGGGGATGGGCATCGAATAAATTGGGATACGAGCCCCCTTTCTCGCTTCCATCTTCTGAAATAGCTGGCGATAAGAGCATTTGTACCATGCGGTGGGCGTGTTCCCCATCGAGCAGACGCGCCCAGAAGTTGATTTTCCAGGCCAGGCTCCAGCCGGTCCCTTCATCGCCCCTGAAAAGCAACGACTGTTTTGCCGCGCTCATCAATCCTGGGGTTTTCTCCCAGGTAATTTCGTTGCCCGGGTGCATGGCCCACAAATGCGATACGTGGCGGTGCTTGTTCCCTGGGTCGTCGGTATCGGCCATCCATTCCTGAAGTTGCCCGTGCTGTCCCACCTGGTCGGGCGCCATTTTGTCCAGCTTCGACTGTATGGTCGAGGTAAAAATGGGATCCTTGTCGAATAGTTCGTTGTATTCGAGGGCTATTTTAAAGAGCGACCTGATGATCTGGTGATCCATTGAAGGCCCTGCAACCAATCCTCCATTTTCGGGCGAATTGGATGGCGAACTGATCAGATAGCCCGTTTTGGGGTCCTCGACCAGATAATCGGCGAAAAACAAGGCGGCCCCTTTGATCAGGTTTCCGTAAAAGAACAGGGTTTCCTTGTTTTGGCTGAATTTGTAATTCTCCCAGATGTGGTGGCACAACCAGGCACCGCCGGTAACCCAGATGCCATGATTGGGATGGTTGATGGGGGCGGTTCCCCGCCAGATGTCGGTATTATGATGGAGCACCCAGCCCCGGGCAGCATAATGAGCCTGTGCAGTTTTGGTACCTTCTTTGGCCACTTCTTCAATCAACCTGAACAAGGACTCGTGGCACTCGGCAAGGTTGAGCACTTCGACCGGCCAGAAGTTCATTTCGCAGTTGATGTTGGTGGTATACTTGCTTCCCCAGGAAGGGTAGAGCTGATCGTTCCAGATGCCCTGGAGGTTGGGGGGCTGGGTTCCCTTACGTCCCGACGAAAGCATCAGGTAACGGGCATATTGCAGGTACAGCGCCGACAGGTCGGGATCGGGGTCAGCCCCGTTCCGAACGATTCGCTGATTGGTTGGCAGGATCCGCTTTTCCTTTCCGCCAAGGTCAATGTCGAAACGGTTGAAATATTGAGTGTAATCAGCCTTATGGGCTTCAAATAACTCCTCAAAACCTGCGTCCTTGATCTTTTCGAGCATGGCAAAGGCCTTTTCACCCGGGTTGCCGGTCACGTCGCGATAATTTACAAAGCTGGTTGCAGCCACCAATTTGAGTATAACCTCATCGGCGTTTTCAACCTTTATTTTTTCCTCCGAAACAGTAATTTTTCCTCCCGTGGTTTCTACCCTGAGCAGGGCTGTGCCGGTAAGCACCCCGTTTTCGGCTTTCATTTCCAATTGAAGCGTTTGCCCGTCGGCTTTTAGGACCCGGTGTTCGCTATGAGGTGTGGTAAGCTGAGCAGTGAATGAAATTGATTTTTCCTTATTGGCCGATAGCCTCATAACCACCACGTCGTCAGGGTTTGAGCAAAAATATTCGCGTGTAAAGGTTGTCCCATTCACGGAATAGCGGGTTTGGGCCATGGCGTTCGAAATGTCGAGCGAGCGGCGGTACGAGCTGTATTTCGTGTGCCCCTCCATTTCGATCCACAGGTCGGCAAAAGGTTGGTATGCTGCCTGGTATTGAGGCGCTACAGGGGGTTTGGTGTCGATGATACGGTATTTCCATTCCCCTTCGATGAACAGGGGTTGAACATCGGAACCTAAGGGCAGCACATGCATTACCTTGTGCCCCTTCCTTACCGCGTTAAAGCCACCAGTTTTTTCGTAGTTGTTGATCTGGACCACGATCTGGTTTTTCCCGGCTTTGACAAGATTCCCGGGGATGGTGTATTCACGGTTCAGCTCGCCACCATCGCTTTCTCCGATTTTTTCGCCATTGAAATAGGTAATATCGTGGTCTTTAATTTTTCCCATGTTGAGGAAGAGGGGTTTACCCTCCCATTCTTTCGGAATGTCGATGCTTTTTCTGAACACGATGCAACCATCAACATCTTTTAAACCCTTGGTTTCCCAAACACTTTTATCGTGGATTTGCATTACAGGCCAGTCCGAATCGTTGGTGCCAGGTAAGATCCCTTCAATTAATTCAGGGTCAAGGGCGATTTTTTTTATCCATTCTGCCTTTAATTCCGGGTACTCGTTTTCCCTCGATCGCAAACCCATGAAAGTAGCTCCGGCCATATCTTCGGCTTCTTTCTGCTTTCCTTCAGACAGCAATTTTCTGATGTCGGCCAGGTGTTTCCATGCCCCTTCGCGGTGATACTCGCGCGGGCCTTCGCTCCAAAAGGTTTCTTCGTTGATTTGAAGATGTTCTTTAATAGGAACACCATAAATCATGGCACCCAACCGGCCATTTCCAATGGGTAGTGCCTCGACCCATTGGCTTGCTGGTTGTTCATACCAAAGGTCCCATTGATCCTTAGTATTCAGACTGCTACAACTAAACAACCCAATAATAAGTAAGAGAAAGCCCAATTTATTTTTCATGAAAGACAACTTATTTTATTGATAATACAAATTATTCGAGAAGTCCTATGATCGGAACTTTTGATTTAAAAAAATTACAATTTCCACATAAGTAAATTTTGTAAATTTGATTAAAGTTAAAATTTACTTCTATGAAAACAATAAAAGCATTTTTATTTAAGGCAGGAGTCATTGCATTAATTATGATGCTGAGCTCGTGTGACGAAATTTTTAATGGAAGCAATAAGGGATTAACTTTTCTTGTTGCTACCGGGGGCAACACAACTACCGGTTTAAAATCGGGATTGTATACCATGAAGGTTGGAAAGAAAGAGCCCACGTTCACGTTTGTATCTGAATACCGCCCCTGGGCTTTTCAATTGAATATGATGGATTATGTAAACGGAAGGATTGCCTTCAGTGTGGAACGGAGCCTGGTGCCAAAAGGTGAATCGGGCATTGCCTGGATGGATGTAAAAACCATTGACGATGTTAGGTTTGTACCCATTCCAACAGCCGAGAAGGATTATCATTACCAGGTGCCCGACGAAAGGCCCCGGGTGTTGAACGACGGGCGGATTGCCTATCGGGTAGTGCACAATACCGATAACGCCTACGATGATTATCATTGCGGTATGTTGGCTATCTACGATCCAGATACCGATGAGATTGAACTTTCGGGAGATCCAAGCTCCTTTGTGTTAGCCCAGCCTGAAAAAGGAGTCGATACCGAGGGGGGTTCCATGGGTGAAGGTTTTTGCCTTTCACCCGACGATCAATATGCCTACTGTACCGTGTATGGCTATGGTACCGATTGGGGCGTTTTTCATGTTGATTATAAGTTTGTTGTTAAGTATGAAATCGGGGCAAAGAAGGGTTATGAACGAATGGCACAAACTGCCGATCGGCCCACTACCGTTACCGGAAACAATAAATACCTGATTCTTACAGGAAATGGACTACAAAAAATTGATTTGGCAACAAAGAAAATGACCAAAGTAGATGATTGGGCCAATGAATTCAACCCCGGCCAGTTCTCAAAAAGCAGCAGCCGCATGTTCAAAATTTGGCGCGGATCGGGAATGGGCGAATTCGATTGGGATGCAACTCCGGTTTTTACCCATATTATTGATGGAGGTAAGATTAGCAATTCGAGTTACCGGGGCCTTGGGCATGGTGGGCAGTATTCAAGCGATGAAACGCTGATCTATTTTACCGGTTCGACCGATTTTTATACCAACTACGCTACCGATCTGGTTGTATATTCAACTCCTAAAGTTACGGTAAACGAAACCCCCGACAGTGTTACAACCATGCCGCTCGATTATTGTTCCAATATTTTCTTGTTATTGAACGACTAAAAAATTGTACGTTTTTTACAATATTGCAAAAACCCATTTTCAGGTAAGCTGAAAATGGGTTTTTGCTATTCTTCATCGGCCAAAGGCACCGAAAATGCCAGTATCCTTGAATTAAACTCAATCCTGGTAATCTTGCCGTTTTCGTTGTTCTCGAAATTGAACTTATTGTCGGTCCGTTGGCGTAAAAAATTCAATAAACCATGGGTGGCCTGCCTGGCTTTTTCTTTTGGCTCGATGGAGCTAACCTCATCGGCCAGCAACTGGGGAATGGTACGGTAAATCGAGTAATCTTTGGTGTTGAGCGGCGAAATAGCGACAGGCTCAAGTAAAACTTCACCGGAGGGCAAACCGGTAAGCAATTCTGGGTTTCTTTTGGGCAAAAAAGCAACAGTTTCGTTTGACAAAGAATGATTATCGGAATTTTCGTTTGAAGTAAGAACTGCTTCATTCACAACCGTATTAGAATTTTCATTTCTTTTTGGCAAGGACTCAACTTGTTTAAACTGTGTTTGGGAAGAAGCACGGCCGGCACTTCTTTCCTTGCTTGTAAATCTTTGATAATCATAGTTGCCTGAAGCGTTTGTTGCTGATCGGGCTTGTGATCTTTGGGAAACAAGAACCAAAAAGCGATGGCCAGTACCAGAATTGCGGCAACAGCATACCAAGCCATGGGTATGATTACCGTTTTTTTCTTTAGGCTACCGGTATTTCCAAAAACTTCGGTTTCATCGGGTACAAGGAGGGTACTTTTAAACCGCTTCAGTTCTGCCAGTTTTTCGGGCTGCGAGTTTACCAATTGCAGGAAGGCGGCGCTTTCATTTTCATCCATTTCATGCTCGATGTACCTTATGCAGAGCGATTCAAACGGGGTAATATCGTCGGGCAGGTCCTTTTTCAGATGATCCCACGAGGGATAATCCATTTCAAAGGGTTCGAGGCCTTCGTTGCTGAATTCCTTTAGTTCTTCTGCCAAATCAGGATTGTCGCGAAGAAAATCGAGCAAATCGTCGATCAGTTCCACCGGCAATTTGCCATCGAGGTAATCGATGAAGTAGGGCTCATAATTTTCGCGCTTGATTTTCATTTTAAAGTACAGTTTCTATTTGTCCAATGTAGTTTTTCAAAAACACTCGTGCCCGGTAGATGTAAACCTTCACCTGCGATTCGTTTAAACCGGTTATTTGTCCAATTTCCTCGTACGAATACCCCTCGTAATCGCGCAGTAAAACCACGCTGCGCTGTATTTCAGGTAATTTCGTGATGGCTTCGTCCAATATTTCTTTCAGGTCAGAATACTGTTCTGAATGCGATGAATGGGGCATCTTTTCCATCTCGCTAACAATTTGCCGGTTTTCCTTCCTGATCATATCAACCATGGTATTGTGTGCAATACTGAACAGATACGATTTCGCCTTCTCGAAGCCGATATCGGAAGCATTCCTCCACAGCTTCTCGAAACTGTCCTGCACCAGATCGTGCGCCCGTTCCTTGTCTCTAATGGTACGCAATACATATCGGTAAAGCCGGTTAGCATTTTGATCTACAATCTGGTTATATTCCCGGGTTGTCATTCAGTTTTGGCAAACAAATTTATCTTATAGACGGAGAAAGAAACGGAAAAGTTACAAATAAACCCGTAAGGCTTACGGGTTTTTTTTGTCTGGGTTGTCTGTAACATAAAGAATAAAACGCCCGACATTGTATTTTTGGTTATTTTGTAGGGTGAAAATGCAAACCAATGGAAGAGGACCTGCAACTGTTTCAAGAAATTAAAAAAGGCAACAGGGTAGTTTTCGAAAAACTGTTCAAAGCTAATTATGCCCCCTTATGCCTTTATTCAAAGCAGTTTTTGAAAGACCAAGACGAATGTGAGGAAGTAGTACAAAACCTCTTCCTGAAAATATGGGAAAAGAGGGAAAGCATCGAAATTACCACTTCGCTCAGGAGTTACCTGTTTGGTTCAGCAAGGAACAGTTGCCTGAACTGGTTAAAACACCGAAAAATACAACAGGAATATCAAAAAGCAGTTGAACGTGACGAAGCTACTGATGATTCTTACGGTTCATATTTCCTTGAGGTAGGTTTATTGGATAAAATAGAGGAAGCGATTTCAAGATTACCGGAACGCCGAAAAGAGATTTTTTTATTGAACCGGGAAAAGGGAATGAAATACCGCGAAATTGCCGACTTGTTGGGCTTATCGGTAAAAACTGTTGAAACCCAAATGGGGCAAGCATTAAAGAGCCTGCGTGAATCATTGGCTGTGTACCGAAGTAATATAATTGGCTTTCTTTTTTGCTGGTCGTATCAGGGAAAAAATGGAGAGAATTGTCGTAAATAAAGAAAGAGATAGAATAAAGATGAATCAGAATATTTGGGATATAGGAGTAAAAATATTTTCGGGTGAAAAATTAAACCCGGAGGAAACGGTTTTGATAGACCAATGGTTGTCGCATGAAGAAAACCAGCAAGCCTTTCAGGAAATGAAAACCGACTTTGAAAAAATCGACCTTGGTCTGAAGTTGAACCACTTCAATAGGGAGCAAGCCTGGCAAAAGGTAGATGTCCGCCTTGGAAAAAGCAAAACTATTTTTCTCAGTAAAAACATACCCTGGTTTGCTGCGGCGGCAATGCTGATCCTGATCATTACCATTTCGTCACTAATCCCCCTGTTCCGAACAACTACCGTTCCGATGATCGAAGTAACTACACTACCCAACGATTATAGCTGTCCGGTAGTTAATTTGCCCGACGGCAGCACAATTACCTTGAATCATAGCTCACAAATTAATTATCCCGAATCGTTTTCCGATACCTTGCGCTTGGTAAGCCTTACAGGAGAAGCCTTCTTTGAAGTAAGTCCCAACCCCGGTGCCCCTTTCATCATCAAAACCAACGGGATTGAAGTAAAGGTCGTGGGCACTTCATTTTGTGTTTCTTCCTTCGAAGGGGACGAAACCACCGAGGTAATGGTACAAAGTGGTTCGGTCGAAATGGCAGGGCTTAATCAACTGGCACGGTTTGGAACTAAAACCATCGTTCTTTTCCCCGGAGAAAAAGGGATCTATCATGTTGAAAATAAAGCCTTGGTAAAAGAACCGCGTTTTAACCTGAATCGGTTGGCCTGGTATACCCATACCCTGGAGTTCGACTCAGAGCCTCTTTCAAAGGTGCTCGGCATGCTTGGCCAAACCTTTAACCTTCAATTCGACCTTTCACCTGAAGTAGAAAGCCATCAAACCCTCACCGCCACATTTGAACATCAGGAGCTGGACTATATCCTCGAAGTAATTGCCCTTACCTTGGAATTGAAGATTGAGAAAATTGAAGATAACCGGTATCGCATCGAAAACCGGTAGCTAGATAGAATGAATAGTCATGAATTTTAAATAAAAGGGTTATGAAGAAAATCATTCGGTTTTTTATCGCGGCCGTGTTGATCGGGAGTTTTCCCCTTGTAAACCGTGCCCAGAAGATTATCAACGTTCTCGACCAGAATATTACCATTCTGGCCGAGGACGAACCCTTGACCGAGGTGATCAAGCGGATTTGCCAACAGTTTAAACTCGATTACGATTACAACTCACAGTTAATCAAAGGCAAAAGGGTGAACCTGAGCCTGACCAACAAAACACTTAACGAAGTACTTAAAAAATTGATGGACGACTTCTATCTGATTTTCGAGATCCAGAACAACGTGCTGGTGGTACGCGATTATGTGCCCTTGTCTCAGAAAATCGACTATGAAGAGCTTTATAACCGGCCCACTGAAGGCTTCTTGTTCGACAACCCGAAACGAAAAGCCCTTTCGTTTGAGTTCAAACAAATCAGTAACCTGATTGTCGTCCCGGTAAGCATCAACGGGTCCGATACCATGAACTTCATTCTTGATACTGGCATCAGGGATCCCATTATTACCGAACTTACCCTGGTACAGGAACTTAACCTGAACTACCTTAAGCCCATTGAATTAAGAGGTTTGGGTAATGAAATGATAACTCAAGCTTACCAATCGGGCGACAATACAATCAGGATCCCGGGTCTCACGGTGTCGCACCAGAAAATCAACGTGGTTATTGATGAAAACTTCCAGATATCCCAAATCTTAGGTATGCCGGTACACGGATTGATTGGGATGAACCTGTTCAAGCATTATGTGGTCAAGGTCGATTATCAAACCGAAACCATCACCTTGTACAAACCCCAATATTTTGAATATCAACCCCGGAAGAACGACATTGTCATGCCGGTACACTTCATCCGGAACAAACCCATCATCCGAGCCGAACTCTTTCAGGATTCGACTCAGATTATTCCCGTACTTTTATTGGTCGATACCGGTGCCAGCGATGCGCTATGGCTCTCGGCCCGATCGAATGAAAAGTTGAAGATTCCGGAACCTAACGTAAATGCCTTCCTGGGTATGGGCATCGGGGGCGAACTTTTCGGCTACAAAGGCCGGGTCGATGGGCTTTGGCTGGGAGGCAAAGTGCTTGATATGCCTATTGTTTCCTATCCGCAATCGGAACTCATCGACCAAATTTCGATTAGTGAAGCCCGGCATGGATCAATCGGCGGTGAAATCCTTAGACGCTTTGTACTGATCTTCGATTATCACAACAAACGGATCATTTTCAAACCAAACAGCGATTTTAGCGACAAATTCAGCTACAACATGAGTGGTTTGGAAATTATCAACCCGGTACCTGGAGTCCCGGTATTCACAGTAAGCAACGTAATCGAGAATTCAGCCTCTTGGGAGGCAGGCGTGAGAGAAAACGATCAGATTCTGAGCATTAACCTTCGCGACCATAAAGATCTGACTTTAAACGAGATCAATCTTATGCTGAGGCAAAAGGAAAACAAAAGGATCAGGCTTACCTTGTTAAGAAGTGGGGCTGAGATCAAAACCCAGTTCCATCTCAAGGACCTTTTTTAATCCACTGGAATGAAATGGCCTGTTATATATTGCTTTTCACTGATATTGGGTTTTTGCCTTGATTTAACAGGGCAAATCCCTGACGATCCCTTGAGCAGGACTGTTTCATTTCGTTCCACTTCGATTTCGAAAAAAGAAGTACTCGATTCGCTCGAAAAAACAATGGGCATATTCTTCTCGTATAACCCAAAACTCATTGGTGCAGAAGAAAATATCACTATCGACATGCAATCGGTGCTTTTGTCGCAGTTGTTGCGCACTTTGATCGATGCTGAAAAAATTAGCTTTACCGCTATCGGGAACCAAATCGTTTTTTTCCCTGCCGGAGCAAAAGAAGTCCCGATGAGCAACGAAATCCCCGCGATATCTTTTAAAGCAATCCTGCTCGACGAGAAAAAAGCGGAACCATTGCCTTATTGCAACATCATGCTAATGGGCCGTTCAATTGGAACAATATCAAACCAGGAAGGTAAATTCAACCTTAAAATTCCTGCAAACGCTGCCAACGACACGGTGCGTATTTCCTGCATGGGTTATTACCCGCGTTGGTTTGCTATTTCCGAATTGGCTGAATTCAACGAAAAGGAGATCATTCTGAAGAGAAGTACCATCCAGTTGAAGTCGATCGACGTGGTCCATTTTAACCCAAGCCAGGTCCTCGATAGTTTCCACCATTACCTTGAAAGGAACTACGAAGATAATTACGTACTCTTTACCGCGTATTATCGCGAGGTAATCAAACAAAACAACCAGTATACCGATGTTTCTGAAGCGATCATGGAGGTGATGAAGGCTCCTTATCAGGATGTCTACAACGAGGACCATATCAAATTTGTTAAAGGGCGAAAAAGCTCCGACACAATGCCTTACAGCTCAGTCAGGCTGAAACTTAAAGGCGGCCCTTATTACATTACCCAACTCGATGTGGTGAAAAATATGGCCAGCTTCCTCGATCCAGAATACCAATCGCTCTACCGCTATACTTTCGAAAAGGCGGTTATGACCAACCAACGCGAAACGGTTGTCATCGGGTTTCAACCCTTGCTTAACCTCCGCGATGTATTATACGAAGGCAAATTGTACATCGACCGTAAAACCTGGGCCTTAAGCCGTACCGAATTCAAAATGACCAAAGAAGGCTTAAAAGAAGCCAGGAAAACCCTAATCGAAAAAGAACCCAAAAAAATGAAGGCCATTCCGGTCGATCTCTCTTATTCGGTCGATTATCAACTCATAAATAAACATTGGTACTTTTTTATGGCTTCCAACCGCTACGAAATCAAGGTGAACGACCGTCAGAACCGGCAAAAAACCCTCTTCAACAGTGTGTCGGAAATATTGACCACGCAAATTGAACAAGGCGATTTTCAGAAATTCAGTAGAAGGGATATTTTTAAACCCAACGAATTCATTACCGAAAAAATCGATACCATTGATCATGATTTCTGGAAAGGGTACAACATTATTGAACCCGAAGATGATTTGGTGGAAGCCATTCAAGGATTTGAAAGTTATAACTTGATTATAAAACAAATAAGTTCATCGATTACTCATAAAGAATAAAACCATGCATGTACAACGATCGTTTCTGCTGTTCTTGGCCGCTTGCTTGTTCGCCGCGATAAGTGCTTCGGCCAATGATCCCCTAATACTGGTCCCTAATGAACTGGTAAAAACCAAAGTATTCCTGAAAACCGACAAAGACATTTATTCCCCGGGTGAAAAAATCAGGTTTATCGCCCGTTTGTTTAACTGTGGAACTGAGGCGCCTTCTCAATCGAACGAATTGATCGTGATGATCAAAGGCAAAAAGGGTGAAATTATTGCCGATGAAAAGTTCACGGTCGAACAGGGAATAGTTGTCGATGAACTAACACTTCCTACCTGGTCGCATGAGGGAATGGTATCGATTCTTGCGTTTACTCCTGAAAATATGGTCCGGAACGAAGCCTCGCTTGTGGCGATCAAGCCTATATTAATCAACATCTTAAGAAAGAACGATTTCCTGATCCTCCTCGATGGAGAGGATAAGCTTTACAAACCAGGCGATGAAGTTGATCTTCAAATTAGCATGACCTCCATTACTCCGGGAAGCAAAAAAGAAAAAGTGACCCTTTCGCTGGTCGATTTCGGAGGCCAGCGTCAAAGCATGAAATATACCCTGGTCTCGGGTATTAATAGGGTTAAGATGAAAATTCCAAACGATATCGACCGGGGCCTGTGGCTTGAGGTGGAACCGGTTTCAAAACACTTTTGTTACGCCAAAGTTCCCTTGAAAACCGTACAGGATAAAATTTTTATAGAATTCTTCCCCGAAGGTGGGCAACTTCTGGCCAATTCGGTTCAAAAAATTGTGTACAGGGCAGTAAATGCCTTTGGTGAAGCCATCAACCTCAATGCGAAAATATTCGATCATGGAGGCCATCACGTGGGCTTGGGCAAATCATTAAAACCTGGCCTGGGATTGATCAGCCTGATGCCCATGCCTGGTCAGGAATACTCGTTCGAGGTTGAAGGCCCTTATGGCGCAGGACAAAAATTCATATTACCCCACACCTTAACCGATGGTGTAGCCATTGCCTATTTGAAAACCGAAAACCAGCTGATACGGAACCAGATCCGGGTTATTGGAAAGTACATCGACAAAAACTTGACTGTTGGAGTTTACAAACTCGACAAACTCATCTGGAGCCAGGAATTTCAAGCCAGGGAAGAAAACAGGATGGAAATCCCCGCTGGCGATTTTCCACTTGGTGTACTTACTTTCAGGATTAACGACGATCAGGGCAATATCCTCTCCCAAAGGATGGTGTATAATGCTGAACCCCTAACTGAAGGTCAGTCATTCC